>NZ_JBGMOE010000006.1:0-22761 GCF_041424195.1 Tardiphaga sp.
ACCTCATCATCACTGATACTCCATTTCAGCGCCGCAACGGCGCACTGTCCTTGTACCCGAAGATCAAGCCATCGGCCGCCTTCGGGTTCCAGCGGACCAGGCAGATAACCGCCGTCACGTAGAGCCTCTCGCGATCTTCACCGTAGCGCTCGACGGCTGCATAGTAGGTGCTGCCGGTGAAAACGCTCTTGAGGACCCGGCACCCCCGGAACGGAGCATCTTCGCAGGCCTCCCGTTCGTAGGTCAGCTGATCGTCGAGATAGGCTTTGGGCGTTTCATGCCCTCCCATCCCTGCGCGGTGCATGTAGAGCCAGCCCATGTGCGTGTCCTTCAGATGAGCCCCGGCTGAGCCGGAGGTGCGATTTGCAGTTCGCGGGCGATCCGCGCTGTGAGTGCCGGAATGTCGGCAAGCGCGGTGATCGGAGCCTTGCGCATGACCGCGCCGGGGGGCTTCCAGAACGGGTTCCGCCAGGCGAGACCCGGTTCGCCGAACCGCTCGGGGCTGATGCGGATGTAGACACCGTCTGCTTCGAGCACATGCTCACCGGCGAGGGCCTCCTGCGAGGTGTAGTAGCTGATGCGGTAGGCGGAATGATCGAGCCCGATCCCGGCTGCGATCTGGCGCAGCGCGCGCGTACCCTCGCGCCGGTAGTGTCGCAGTTCTTCAGGACGATAGTCGATCCCGCGCTTGACCAGCGCAATGATCGCAGGTCGGTGCTTGAGCTCGCCGAGGCGCTCGATGCACTGTGCCCGCAAGATCTGGTCGTCGGCCTCGCAGGTTGTCGGCCTTCCGTCGGCAATGCGCTGAAGGTGGCGAGTGAGGAGCAGAACCGCGGGACAGGTGGCGACCTGCCGGCCTGCGAGGCGCACATCATCGACGGCCTCGTTCAATGCTCGCAGCGCGGTCTCGAACGTCGTCAGCCCATCGGGCTCGAGCGCGCGGCGGTAACGATAATCGATGTCGCAGGACATGCGGCTTCCTTTCCATTGCAAGTGCAATGGCCTCCTCCCCCTCCCCTCAATGCAGACTGCGGTGATGTTTCCCTGAGCTTCTCAGGGACAGTGGCTCATAAATCATCGGCCGCAAGAGCGCCCCGGGAGCGACCTGTTCGAGGATTCTCGCAATCGCCGAGACAGCAACGCCAGCCTCGGTTGTCTGGATAACCAGGGAGCCGCCCTGCCCCGGATCGGACACCAGTGACCAACCGGGTTCTCCTTTGCCGAGGAGGCTCTCCAGGACCGCATGACGGTTCCGCCCGGGGAACAGCACCCCAACATGGTCGCCGAGCGCTGCGCCAATGTCCGCAGAACCTCCGCTCGCAAGGTCGCTGGCATAGCGGCTCAGCTGCGCAAGCCGCACCGCGTCGTCTGCGGTTGGCTCAAGCGTAAGCCGGAACTGGCGCCTCTTCATGGGCTTCCTCCGCAGGTTCACTCTCATAGCCCGAATAGGCTGCAAGCAGGTTGAAAGCCTGATCGGCCTTGGCGGCAGCCGTGATGATCGCGGTCTTGTCGGATTTCAGGATATCGAGCCAATGGGCGATGTAGCTGGCGTGGCTTTCATGGAGGTCTGCGGGGAGGCCCAGCTCATAGCAGATCCGGGCACTGACCTGCTCCGCGACCAGTTCCTCGAAGGCGTAGGCCTTGTCGCCGAACCGCTTGCCGAATGTGCGCGCGAGCCGCGAGGGGTGCCCGCTCCAATGGCCGAGTTCGTGCGCTTTGGTGGCGACATATCCGTCCTCGGTGCGGAAGGCGCCGCGTTCTGGAAGCTGGATATAGTCTCCGCCCGGAGAGAAGAATGCACGGTCACCGCCATGGCGGATATCAGCAGGTATCGGAGCAAAGAAGGCCTGGATGGCCGCTGCCTTCACAGAGGGTTGCGGCGGTGCTTCGGGGACCGGACTGGGATAGAAATGCGGCGGCAGGCCTTCGATCTGCGAGGCATTGAAAACGCTGTAGGATCGCATGAACCGGATGGTTTTCGACGTCTCCTCGCCAGTCGCCTGATCTACGTCGGTCTTGCTCGTGCTGTTGAAATAGATGCTCGGCTCGGCCGTCTCACCCTTGCGCACTTGCCCGCCCAGTTCCTGAGCCTGACGAAAGGTCATCCAGTAGCGCGAGGCGTAGCCGAAGCAGTCGGCGACAGCCCAGAGATAGAGGCGATTGATCCCGGTGTAGGGCAGTCCGCCCGCACGCAAGGGCGCGCCCCCTGCCCCGGTCTTTTTCCAGGGCCGCCGCCAGGGCAGTGTGCCGGCCTCGATCCGTGCAATGATGAGATTGGTGATTTCCTGCGCGACATCGCGCTTGGGTCCGCGGCGCATCGGCATTTCCCTTCTTGGAAGAAAAAGGCCCGGTCACTCGAGTGAGCGACCGGGCCAGGACATCAGGAGGAGGGTGAGGCGTTCAGGCAGCCACTGCCGAGTCTGTGGCGGCGCCTTCGGGTTCCTCTTCGGCATCCGACAGTGCGTCCACCCCGTCGATCGCGTCGATGTCGGCCGTGCCGTCTTCGGAGGCATCAGGATCAGCGCTTTGTGCGCCCTCCGGCATGGCCGCACTGAACTTCATGGCCTCGGGCAGCCAGGCAAGGGCGGCTTCCTTGACCTCCTGCTCGATGATCGCCTTACCGGCGAAGATCGTCTCGCACGTCTTGGCGAGGTCCGCCTTCTTGGACGCCGCATAGCGCGCAGCGAGGTCACTTCCGCCAACCTCGGTCAGCGCGGCGAGGCAGGAAGTCTTGCTCACCCGGTCGAAGAAATTCTCGGCAGTCGGCCGCCACAGAGCCGCAACGTCGACATCGAGCATCGACCCAAGCACGGCATGAACCGGATGATACTCGGATCCATAGCCCTTCTTGGCCTCGAGCGAGAGCGCCACCGCATAGGCAAGCCAGGCCGCCTTAGCGTCATCTTCGAGGTCGCGGAAGGCGATGAAACGGGCCGCAACACTGCCCTGCTCCTGCCACGCCTTGTCGAGACCATCCTCGGCCTCGGCGAGAATGCCCTCGGCCGCTGATTGCGGAACCTCGCCGGTCGCAGGATCGCTCGGCCGTCCCGCCTTGATCGAGGTGCCCTTCCCCTCATAGCTGCGATTGTCCGCGAGCGCGAAGATGGCGAAATCGAGGGCAAGCCCCGGATCGCCAAGCAGGCAGGCCGACAGGATATTGCGGCGCTGAACGGCGAGCTCGTCGAACAGCCTCGCGCTGATCGGCTTCTCGCTTCCGGGTGCGATCGCCTCAGGCCGTGCGGGAGCACCACTTGCGCGGCTCCCTGAGGTCGGCGCTGGCTCTTCTGCCGTTGCGGTGACATTGCCTTGGTCATCAGTCTCGAACGACAGCCGCTTCTCGCTGTAGTAATCGGCCTCGAGAACCATCTCGCCGCGGGTGGTGAGCACGAGGAAGCGGCCGACTTCACCGCGCCATTCTTCAGGCAGCTCGCGAACCGGATTGTTGAGGTCGCTGCGTTCGGCATCGAGAGCCTCGTATTCGGCCTCGAGCTTTCCGAAATCGACGTCCTCTTGCTCTTCACCTTCATCGAAGATCGCGTTGATCTCATCGATCCGGGCATCGATCTCGTCGATGCGGGCGCGCGCCGTTTCCGAGAGGGGCACGGGCGGGAGCCGGACAGCGGAGACGCCCATCTCGCTGCGCGCCTGCCAGGAATTGCTTGCGGCCACCGGGCTGATCCAGGCGAGACCGGTCTCCGAGGTCAGGCGTTCGGCTTCCGCTTCCATCTTTTCGGAAGCGAGCCGGTGCGCGATCTCGATATCGATCCAGCGATCCTCGCCCGCATCGCTGAACAGGTCGCGCTCGACCTTGCCGCCGGCAGCCACATAGGCATCTTCGCCGATCAGAAGCGCGATAGGGTCATTGCCGCGCATCGAACCGGTGGCGACCATGCGGCGAATGGCGTCGGCGCTGGGGTTGTAGGCATGGCGCATCTGCTCGAAGACGCGCATCTGCACTTCGTGCTGGTCGGTCGCAGCATAGGCCTTGGCGATTTCGAGGGTGATGTCGCCGGCGGCGAGTGCCTCGAAGATCGGCACTGCCAGATTGGCAAGGCGCAGCCGGCCTTCGACGAACCGCTGGGTGAGTCCGAAACGCTTGGCAACGGCCGCGATATCGCTGCCTTCCTTGATGAAGTGCTGGAACGCGCGGCATTCTTCAGCCGGAGACATGCCGACCCGCTGGAAGTTCTCGGCGAGCGAGGCTTCGCCCGCGGTATCTTCACTACCCTCGAGCAGCTTGCATTCGACTTCGGCATCCGCAGCCCAAGCACCGCGATCGATGATCATGCCAATGGCGCGCAAGCGGCGGCCACCGGCGATCACCGCATACTGGCCGCGCTTCTTGCTCTTGGTCACCAGCAGGTTCTGCAAGAGCCCGCGGGCCTCGATGTCCGCAGAGAGCTGCGCATCTTCTTGGTCGTTGCGTGTTTTGCGCACGTTCGCATCGCTCAGATAGAGCTTGGAAAAGGGAATCAGCATCTCGGTCACTCCTGATCTGCTCCCGGCCATCACCGGGGCACAGATCCCCTCCCCCTCCCCTTGTTTGCGGGGTTCAAGCATCCAAGATCCTGTGCACTTGTCGCAGTCGCCATGGGTTCAGCGCCTCCGGCGCTGCCTCTCATCACTGAATCAGGAGAGCCGCCAGCACGGCCTCTGCTGCCGTTGTCGGTATGAACACCCGGGTGCGGAACGAAATTATCTCGGTGAAACAGCCGATGCTCTTCAACCAAGGCAGCTGATCGACAGGGGCGCCAACGATCTCGTAGCGCTGCTCGTTGGCGACCCGCGATGACTTTATGATGGCTTCGAACGGTTGCTTGATAGGTATCGTCCGATGCTCGCCGAGTGCCTTGAGGATCGCTTGCTCCGAGAGTTCGACACTCGAGGTAATGTCGAACTTCTGCAAAAGGTTTGCGACGTCGAGCTCGTGAACGATGCGGCCGAGCCAGCTGCGTCCCTCCTCATCGACGATCCGCCGCACCTCCAGATATTCGATCGGAAGGCTCGACCATATCGGTAGAAGCAGTCCTGTGGCGAGGTAGACCTTTTCGGTTGTCAGCTTCTCGGCCAGCTCAGCAACTTCGGCACACCAGAGTTGCTCGAAGGTCTCCCGAGGACATTCCGCCCACGCAGACTCGGTTAGATCATCAAGGTGATGGTATTCGCGGCGCAGCGGTCGGTGGAGAATGACGCGGCGGATCAGTTCGCCCCGATCGGTCATGAAATGCCGGGACGGCTCAGCCAGCGCCGCCCTGCCGCTCTTGGTATTGTGCATCAGCACGCACCCGTCCGACAGGTCGAGGCGCTGCTTCACCCTTTCCAGCGTGATTGGCCGGGTACGCGTCCTGAGCGCGAGCTGGAGGAGGTGCGAGGTCGCCCCGGTCCGTGCATCCGTTCGCAGCACAATATCTTCGATGACCTCGGCACTTTCGACCTGGATCGTTTCGACGCCTACATCGAGAGAACCGGCCTCACGCGCTGCGGAAACCCGGGCTTCAACGAGCCCGAGAAATTCATCGAAGATTGCGTTCTGCATGCCGATCGGCAGGGCAAGAATCCGATTGAGCCACCGCTGGATAGGGGGAAGGTCTTCTTCGAGCACCCCATCCTGGGAGACGATCGTCAATCCACTGCGGCGCTCGAAGTCGGACAAGGTCACGCTCTTGAGCTTCCCGTCTGCCAGAAGGGCGAACCAGCTGGTGAGCGCGGCCTTGGCATAAGGGCTTTCGAGATTGTCCGCTGGATCGAACAGATTCTGACCACCGGTCTGGCGCTGGCCGCGCGTCAATGCCCCAAGGCTGTCTAGGCGCCGCGCGATCGTGCTGGTAAAACGCAGCTCACCTTTGCAGTTGGTCGTGACCGGCCTGAATAGGGGGGTGTTCGCCTGATGGGTGCGATGGGTGCGGCCGAGGCCCTGGATGGCCCGGTCAGCGCGCCAGCCCGGCTCTAGAAGGAAATGCACCCGGCGCTTCTGGCAGGCTGCGTCGAGGCTGGCATGGTAGGAACGCCCCGTTCCGCCTGCATCGCTGAAGACGAGAATGGGTTTGCGGCCATCCATGAACTGGTCGGTCTCCGACTGGTTCGTTCGGGGGGAACGGGTCTCGAGGCGCTGGCTACCATCGGCCTGAGAAATGAGGCGCTTTGTGCGCCCGGTGACTTCTGCGACCTTATCCGTCCCGTAGTGTTCGATGATCCCGTCGAGGGCTGGCTTGATTGGCGGCATCGCGCAAAGATGCTCGATCAGCTCGGCGCGCCGGGCGATCGCAGCCTGGTTGTGCACGGGGCGGCCGTCCTCGTCGAACATCGGCGTCGAACGGGTAGCACCGGTGTCGTCGGTGTAGAACGTCATCTGCTGGGTGGGAAAAGCGCGCTCGAGGTATTCGATGACCGCATCAAGCGGGCTGAGATCAAGGTCGAGTTCGGCCCGCTCTTCGGGTGAAAGGCTGTCGAGCCTTCGGTCGAGGATGCTTTCGGCGGTCGAGACCAGCTGAACCACGACCACGTCATCCTGGTCCAGGTGCTTATTGATGGCGCTGATCAGAGTCGGGAGCTTCATCGAAAGCAGCAGCTGGTTGAAGAAGCGCTGCTTGGTGCTTTCGAAGCGGCTGCGGGCTGCGGCCTTCGCGCCGCCGTTCAGCGTGCTGCCGTCGATCTCGTCGACCACACCGGTCAGCGCGAGCGCCTCCTCCATGTTCTGGTGAATAATCGCCCAAGCATCCGCATAGGTGTCGTAGACAGCGATCTGCTGGGCCGTCAGGTCGTGCTTGAGGATTTCGTACTCGACCCCGGCAAAGCTCAGCGCCCGTGCCTGGTAAAGCCCAAGGGCCTTAAGGTCGCGCGACACCAGCTCCATCGCAGCGATGCCACCTGCCCTGATCTGGCTGATGAAATCCTCGCGGTTGGCAAACGCCGTTCCTGGTCCCCAAAGGCCGAGCCGAACCGCATAGGCGAGATTGTTGACTTCAGAGGCCCCGGTCGCCGAGGCATAGAGCACGCGGGCCTTGGGCAGATGGTTCTGGAGCATGACGCCGGCGATGCCCTGCTGGGAACCTGATTTGCTCCCGCGGGCGCCCTCGCCTCCTGCCACCCCGCCCATTTCGTGGCTCTCATCAAAGGCGATGACACCTTCGAAATCCGCCCCGGCCCAGTCCAGCAATTGCTTCAGGCGGGTCGCATCCTGCCTCTGACTGCGCAGTGTGGGATAGGTTACGAAGAGGATCCCCTCGCGGAACGGCACTGGCTGATCGATTTTCCAGCTGGAGAGCGGTTGAATGTCGGCAGGCATCCCGCCGATCGCGCTCCAATCCCGGCGCGCATCTTCGAGCAGGCTCTCGTTCTTGGATACCCAGATCGCCTTGCGGCGTCCGGCTAGCCAATTGTCTAGAATGCAGACGGCAATCTGCCGGCCTTTGCCCGCGCCAGTGCCATCACCGAGGAAGTAGCCCTTGCGGTAGCTGTGTCCGTCTTCGGCCAGAGTGAGAGCGACACCTTCGTCGGCCGGGACGAACAGGCCGGGCAGATACTGCTGCCAGGCATTGCCGGCATAGATCACCGTCTCGAGCTGCGCTTCCGAAAGCAGGCTTTCTTTGAGGATGCGGTCCTGCAGGCTGGGGCAATACTCCGGCACCGGCGCCGGTATGGAGCCCATGGCCACACTTTCCACCAGCGGGGTCGGGTGCGCCTTTGCACCATCGATGTCGATCCGGCTCGGGCGGTAAGGCAGATAGACACCGGCCTGCTCGCCCAGAGGGCGCGGTGTTGCCAGGCTGCGAAAAACAAGCGGCGATATCGATGGCGCTTCGATTACGCGCGGCTTAGCCGCAGGCGACTTTGCACTTGTGCGCATCGCCTTGAAAAGCGTGCCGGGCTTGGTCTGCTGCCGTGCGGAAATTGCTGAAGGGTCGCAAGCTGCCCGCTTTACGACTGTGACTGCCTCGGCAATCTCGACGACAGTCGATCGGGCAAGAATGGCAGGACGGATGTTCCCGGGAACCTTGTCGATCACATAGAGGCGAACCGGCACGCTGGTCCCTTGCTTGTGGTAGCATCTGGCAAGGCGGCAAGCTGCATGCACGGTGCAATTCTCGAACGTCTGGTCATAGATCTTCGAAAGCCTGGCACTGGTGGTGAACCAGTCCGGCATGATAGCGACAAGTCTGCCGCCAGGAGCCAATCGACCGAGCGCGGCGCGCAGATGGCGGACAGCAGCGAATTGATCGACGCCCCTTCCCTCCGATCGGGAGAACGGGGGGTTCATGAGAATCAGGCTGGGGCGCAGCGAAGGATCCAGCGCGGAAGCTAGCATCGCACCGTCGATCCCGGTAAGCTTGGCATGTTTGAACAGCAGAGCGAGTTTCTCACGGCGTTTGGGATCAAGCTCATTGAGGTGTAGCTGTCTGACTGTCGTTAGGCTGGCCACGAGCGCACCATGTCCCGCACTCGGCTCCAGCACGATGTCGTCTGGCCGGGGCTGCGCAAGGACAGTCGCGAGTGCCGCAAGATCGGCGGGCGTGGAGAACTGTTGAAACCGGATCTGGTCTTCGCTCCTAACCGTATGGGTTGGCAGTTGCTCAACCAGAAGGCTCAGGGCGGTGATGTCGTCTAGGCGCACCGGACGGGATAAGCCTAGCAGGTGGCGGGTCACCCCTGCTTCGAAGAGGTCATACGCATCGCGCTGTGCCCAGCGGCCCTCAGCCGAGCTTCCTCCATGGAGGCGCTTCATTGCGTCGAAGAGCGTCATCTTCGTAAGCGATCCACAGGCGATCTCGAGCGCGACTTCGTCGATGACCTGATCAAGGCGGGTGTCGAACGGGGTGAAAAGATCGGTCATGCGCTGCTCCTGATGCTGATGCGCACCACAGCCTCCCCCTCCCCTTCCGGTCCGGCAGCGCGAAGCCTGGAATTGCGCTAAGGGCGCAGACCAAGGTTCAGCTTGGAAAAGCGGCCGAGACCTCAGCCTTACGGCAAGAGAGACTCGTAGGCCAAATATGGCCGTTAATTTGACCACAGGAAGCATATAGGCCATATGTGGCCCATGTTTTTGACCCTTCAGGATCAGCTCACGGGCCTCGGCAAACGGATCAAGGCTCGCCGCCTGGCCCTTGACCTCACCCAGCAAGCGGCAGCTGCCAAAGCAGGCGTGGCCCACAGAACATGGCGGCGGATGGAGACCGAAGGCAGGGCGTCCATCGAAGACCTTGTTCGCGCTGCCATTGCACTGCGCTGCGATGAGGGCATTGCCGCGCTGTTTCCGCAAGTTCCGGCGACCAGCATGGATGAACTGCTTGCACAGCAGCGTCAGGCAGCCAAGCGGCAGCGCCAGCGTGCCAGCGGGCGCTCAAGCGGAATTGGGTCATGAAGCTGGCTCCGGGAACGCCTTTGGCGGTTGGACTGCTGACCAACGAGACTGCAGCGCCGCGTTCGGTCGGCAGGCTGGCGATGGCCAGCGGATTGGCTCAGCTCGAATGGTCGGCAGAGATCATCGCTGCGCGCCTTCCGATATCTCCGCTTCACTATCCGGCTGAGCCCGGCCTGCACCCTGCCCGCAGCCGAATGTTCGAAGGCCTTCACGGTTTCCTTTCAGACTGCCTGCCCGACGCCTGGGGCATGCTGCTTTTGAAACGGCGGCTTCAAAGGATGGGTCACCCGTTCGAAGACCTTAATGCGGTCGACCGGCTCGCCCTTGTGGGCACGAATGGTCGGGGAGCCCTCGTCTTCCAGCCCGAGACGCTTGGGTTCGAGGCTTCAGGCACCATCGACCTGGATGCTCTGGCCGATGAATCGCGCCAGGTTCTGCTCGGCGAGGAAACAGAGCTCGAAGCGCTGCTGGCACGCCTGGGCGGCGGCTCGGGCGGAGCGCGGCCGAAAGTTCACGTGGCGATCGACGCGGACGGCAAGCTGTCCGCCGGAGACGAGCTCGCTGCCGCGGGAACTAAGAACGCGGGTGCGGAATGGATCGTCAAGTTTGCAGCGACCAATGACCCTGCCGATATCGGGCCATTGGAGGAGGCCTACGCCCGGATGGCACGCGCCGCAGGGATTGTTATGGCAGAGACGCGATTGATCCCGTCGGCGAACGGTCCGGGTCATTTCGCGACAAGGCGCTTCGATCGACCGGCACCGGGCAAGCGGCTACATATGGTCAGCCTCGGCGGAGCGCTTGAAGCGTCGCCGCATATGCCCAGCGTCGACTACGACGGGTTCCTGAAGGCGACCTTGGCCATCACTCACAGCATGGCAGACGTCGAGCAGGCCTTCCGGCGAATGGTCTTCAATGTGCTCGCGCGAAACCGGGATGATCATGTACGCCAGCATGCTTATCTGATGGACGACCAAGGGAACTGGCGGCTTGCACCGGCCTTTGACCTCACCTTCTCGAATGGCCCGGGCGGCGAGCATTACATGGCCGTCTTGGGCGAAGGGCGCACCATCACCCGTGAGCATGTCGAGAAGCTCGCAAAGGTCCATGGGGTTTCGCCGAAGCGTACGGCTTCGATCGTAGACGAAGTTCGTGCAGCGCTTTCCAACTGGGCGTCGTATGCGCGTGACGCGGGGGTAGGGGTCTCTATGGCTCCTGTGTCAGAGGGTTTAGGTTTGGTGGCGCAAGAGTTTGGCTGAGGGTGGCTTGGCTAACCGGAAGCCGACAGTGCCCCGCTGAGGCAGGTTCCGACCAGAGCCGGACGAAACCATTAGCGCCGACTAAGGTCCGGTTCTCGCCATATCCGACACCCAGCGTTCGCCCGATGCGTTATGTCCGATGGGGGTATCTTGGCCAAGAAAGCGCGAGGTTGATCGTTACCCGAGGAGACATCCACGACTTCATAGAGATGTGATGCCTGAACAGCGTTGAACTGCGTAAAGCCGTGGTAGGGCAACCTGCCATCGGCTTTACACAAGTTTGCTAATGCGAATGATTATCATTGACAAGTCATAAGGCTTCCCTCTAGCGCTCGCCCCTATATGCGGACGAGCACAGTCAGAGCCTGGGATTGGGTCCATCGGTGGAGCAGCCTCGTCTGCACGCTGTTCCTGTTCATGCTGTGCATCAGCGGCCTGCCCCTGATCTTCCATGAAGAGATCGATGCGCTGAGCGGCGAGCACGCGCCCGTCGGAGCAGCTTCGGCCCGGTCCGGCCAGCCTCTCGATCGTATCGTCACTGCGGCAATGGCCGATTATCGGCGCACCGCAGGGCGTTTCGGTGTGCCGCTGTTCATCGGCTTCAGCCAGAAAGACCCGCGCATCACCGTCACGCTCGGCCCCCGGGCCGATGCAAGTGCGGCCGAGATGCGGCTGTTTACGTATGATCGCACCAGCGGCGACCACCTTGGCGAACAGCGGCAGGACGGGATCATGGCGCTGATCCTCAGGTTGCATGTGGACCTGTTTGCCGGCTTGCCTGGGATGCTGCTGCTCGGTGTAATGGGCCTGCTTTTCGTGCTCGCGATCGTATCGGGCCTCGTGCTCTACGCGCCGTTCATGCGCCTCCTCCCGTTCGGTACCTTGCGGCGCGGGCGTAACCGCCGGGTCGGCCTGCTCGACGAACACAATCTGCTGGGCGCCGTGACGATGGGATGGGCGCTGGTTATCGGACTCACCGGTGCGATCAATGCCTTTGCCGATCCGCTTATCGCGATGTGGCGGCAGGGCGAGCTTGCCGCGATGGTCGCCGCCTCGGGCCATGCGCCAGCAACAGATGCCGCGCACCGCGCCTCGCTCGATCAGGCCATGGCCGCCGCACAGGCTGCGCAGGCGGGCCTGTCGCCCCAATTCATCGGTTTTCCGGGCGGGGCGTGGAGCAGCAACCACCACTATGCCGTTTTCTTCCAAGGCGACACACCGCTGACCAGCCACCTCCTGACTCCGGCACTGGTCGACGTCGCAACGGGTAAGGTGGACGCGATCCGGCCGATGCCGGTTTCAATGCAGGCGCTGATGCTCTCGCGTCCGCTCCATTTCGGCGACTATGCCGGGCTTTCGCTCAAGATCGTGTGGGCTTTGCTCGATCTGGCGACGATCCGCGTGCTGTGGTCGGGGCTTGTCCTGTGGTGGGGCAAGCGCCGCCGCCCTGCTGCGCGGGGCGCTGCGGCTCTGCTCTCACAGAGCGCCCGCGCATGAGCCGGCTGCCTGCCCGCCGCCCCATGGCCATCCTCGCCGCGCCGCTCGGAATCGCATCGCTGGTCGTTGCCGGCCTGATCGCCGGCCTCACCGGTTCGGGCTGGCGTGATGCCTTTTGCACCGGTGCGCTCGCCGTGCCGCTCTTCGTCTTCCTGTTTCACTTCCTGCGGCGGTCCCGGCCCAGTGCCGGATCCGATTGCCGCCCCAACCAGAAAGCCAGACCGTGAAGCCTTCCTTCCTGCTCGCCACGAGCATGTTCGCCCTGCCGCTGGCCGCGCTGCCGACCGCCGCCAATGCCGATGCCGCGCCCGACACTCCGGCACAGGGCGAGATCGTGGTCACGGCTCAGCGCACCAATGCGACTGCCGTCAGCGGCGAGGGCGATCTGGGCGCACTCGGCAACAAGCGGGCAGAGGACGTGCCGTTCACGGTACGCAGCTACAACGAGGCGCTGATCCTCAACCAGCAGCCGCAGACGCTGGGGCAGGTGCTCGAAAACGATCCGACCGTGCGCACGAGCTACGGCTTCGGCAATGCCTCTGAGCAGTTCGTCATCCGCGGCTTTGCTCTCTACGGTGACGATGTCGGGCTGAACGGCCTTTACGGCATTGCGCCGCGCCAGCTGATCGCGCCCGAACTTTTCGAAAGCGTGCAAGTGCTGAACGGAGCCTCGGCCTTTCTCAACGGCGCAGCGCCAGGCGGATCGTCGGTGGGCGGCAGTGTCAATCTGCAGCTGAAGCGGGCCAGGAACACCCCGCTCAACCGCGTCACCCTCGGATATACCTCGGGCAGCCATTTCGGCGGTAGCGCGGACGTCTCGCGCCGCTTCGGCAAGGGCGGCGCGTTCGGCCTGCGGGTCAACGGGGCCTTCCGCAGCGGCGACGTGGCGATTGACGGCGAGTTCCGCCGCACCGCGACCCTCGGCGCGGCGTTCGATTGGCGCGATGACAACACCCGGCTTTTCGTCGATCTCGGGTACCAGCGGGTCGAAGTGAAGGGCCTGCGCCCCAAGGTCACCATCGGCACGCCGACAATCCCGGCGGTGCCTGGGGCCAGCGCCAACTATGCCCAGCCCTGGACCTACACCACCTTGCGCGATCTGTTCGGCGCGATCCGTCTGGAGCAGGATCTGGGCACCAATGCCCAGCTCTATGTAACCGCCGGCGCGCGCGATGGCAGCGAGCAGGGCATCTACGGCGGGATCACCGTGCTCAACGCAGCCACAGGCGCTGCAAACGGCAACGCGCTCTATGTGCCGCGCACCGACAACAACGAAGCGCTGGAGGCCGGCCTGCGCGTTAAGTTGGGTAAGGCCGTCACGCAGGAGTTCAATATCGGCGGCAGCGCGGTGTGGCAGGTCAATCGCAACGCCTTCGATTTCCTTTATGGCCCGGGCTTTGCCGGGTTCGCGACGAACATCTACGACACGCCTGTCGCCGCTATTCCGGCTTCGGCCTTCGTCGGCGGGAACCTCAAGAACCCGTTCCCGATCAGCCGCACCCGGCTGCTCTCGACGTTTGCTTCGGACACGCTCGGCCTGTGGGGAGACCGGGTGCTGATCACCGGTGGCGTCCGCCTGCAGGAGATCCGTGTCAAAAGCTACAACTACTACAACGGCGGCCGGCTTGATGGCACCTACGGCAAGTCCGCACTCACCCCCATCGTCGGCCTTGTTGTGAAACCTGTGTCTGGCCTGTCGCTGTTCGCCAACCGGATCGAGGCGCTGCAGCAAGGGCCGACCGCGCCGATCGACGCCACCGTGATCAACTCGGGCGCCGTGTTCGGCCCGATCAAGTCCACGCAGTACGAAGTTGGCGGCAAGCTCAGCGCGGGCGGCTTCAACATCGGCCTCTCGCTGTTCAGGATCGATTTGCCGGTCGGCTATTCGGTCGACGCCGGCGGCGGAAAGAAGCGCTTCGGCCTGTTCGGCGAGCAGCGCAACGAAGGCATCGAACTGACAGTGAACGCCGAGCCGGTGAAGGGCCTGCGCCTGATCGGCGGCGGATCGGTCGTTGATGCGCGCCTGCGCAAGACAAGCGGCGGCGTGAACCAGGGCAACCGCGCCGTTGGAGTGCCTGAATGGACCGCCAATGCCGGCGCGGAGTGGGACATTGCCACAACCGGCCTCACTCTCACAGGCCGCGTGGTCCACACCGGCAAGCAGGCGGTGAACGTGGCGAACACGCTCGAGATCCCGGAATGGACGCGCTTCGATCTGGGCGCGCGCTATGTGCTGGTGGCCGCTGGCAAGCCGCTCACGCTGCGCTTCGGCGTCGATAACGTGGCCAACAAGCGCTACTGGGCCTCGGCCTTCGATGTCTTTTCGGCGGCGCTGCTGCAGGGCCAACCCCGCACCTTCAAGGCGAGCGCCTCGATCGATTTCTGATGTTGCAACAACAGCGAAATCATTGATCCGGCCTGCCGGTCAGCGAACTTTTGCGGTGCTCATTGGTCCCTTGGAACAAGCTGATGTGTGAGACGCGGCGGCTTAGCCGGTCGCTGGTTTCGGCGTGGGCTCTCACCGGATCAAGCCATCCCGCTCCAGTCTGCCAACTATCCTGCCCGTCAGCGGCATGGTTGGAGTGGATCGGGCCCACCGTCGCCCCATCGGCCGGTCCCGCCGAAAGCCGTCATCGCATTGGATAGCTATGAATGGCAGGAATGTCCCAGCTTTCGTCATTCGCCGATGCTACTGCCCCGACGGTTCATCCGTTCGTTGAAGTCCGCCCAGTCGATGCCCCAGCTTGGAGACCTTCGCAAAATTCGGAGGCCTGGTCTGGCGTAGGTCTTGCTCGCTTGATGCGCAGCATTCTGTCCAGGTGCATCGTTGTCCTCGGCAATGATTAGCGTATGGATCCCCTTCGGAAGATGGAGGAGTGGCAAGCGAGCAGCGCCCATGGCCGCCCAGCAGGTCACGCCGGTCAGACTTGTGAAGGCGGCCGCGTCTTCGAAGCCTTCCGCAATTGCCAACACCCCATCAGACAATGTTGGTTGCCATGCCCCCTGCCCGCAGCTCCCCAGCAAGAACTTGCCGCGATGTCGGCCTGATCTAGGGTCCAGGATGATCCTTTGAACCGCCACAAGCCGGCCTAGGTCACGCACGGCCACAAGCAAGGCTTGATGAAACGCAGTGTCTGGCTTTCGGCCAAGAGGGCACCGCGGATGGAACCGGATGTCGGGAAGGTCCGGGAGCAGACATCTGCCAACGAGATAGCGCTCTCCCAGCGTTCCATGAACGTCGATCGCATCATCCCACAGGCGCTGAGCCTGTCGCCTAGAGTCTGCATTTTGAGCTGGACGGGGTTCGATGCCTTGAACTCTATCTGCACTCCGCAAGGCACGTATGATGTCCCTTGGATTGCAGCCGGCAAAGCAATGCACGAGGACCCCTGATAATCCTTGGCGGATCGATAATGAGGGCGTTTTATCGTCATGGGCAGGGCATCGGCACATGGCGTAGGAGCCGTGCCATGTGCCGCGCAGAGCTGTGACAAGGTTGATCGTGTCTTGAGTTGGTCGGAGTGCTGTTAGGGTCATAAGCTTCACTCGCCACTCCCCCCTTCCCTCCCTTGCAGATGCGCGTGCAAGGCGGTCATTCGACCTCTTGGTAACCTACTCCTATTCGCTTGAGGGCGCTCTTGCGTCTTTCACGGACCTGCCGGGCGATGATTTCGGCTTGTGCACTGTCAGGACAACTCAGGGTTACCCCCTGCCCTTTTGAGCCGATCCTCCCCCAGCGACGTTCAACCGTCGTCCAACCGAACAGATCGGTTTCGATCCAGAGATGGTAGGCACGGGCAACATTGCGTGATGGGTCGATGGCCTGCCAATGCCAAGACTGACTGATGGGTGTTTTCATGGTGGCTTGGTGACAGGGATATCGGCTGTGGGTCCAACCGGAAATTTGAATCACTTCACTCGCTGTGATTCACGGAAGCGATTGGATGGCAGGCGCTAGCCCTTCTCCCTTAGAAACATCATTATAAAAACGCCGCTGCTTGCAGCGGAAGGATTCTTGATTCTAAGGATTCAGATTCAAGGTCAAATTTTGACCTGAATTCAGCACTCTAAGCCGAACTTCCTGACCAGATGGGGGTGTTAGGCTGACCAGATGGGGGCTGAGCCCTGACCGAGCGGGGGCATTCACCTGACCTGCTGGGGCCATCCTGACCGCTTGGGGGACGGGCCTTCAGCACGCTGCTCAGTGGGCTAACTTCGCCCGCAAAAATCAAAATTGCCCACTAATCAGCGCTCTGTCCATAAACTTGCCGACTCGTGGAATCTCCTAGGATTCGGCCTCCTGTTCACAGACCTTCATTCCTGACCTCTTGGGGGCTCCCGAAGAAATCCCATCCTGACCTGACTTGACGACTGAGGTCAGGTCAGGCAGCAATCAGTCCTTCAAAGAATCAAGCTCTGATCGCACTATGGCATGGCAACTGATGATAGCCCAATAGTAGAAGCTTCCGAGGAGAAGCCAGAAGAAGGTTCCCCCGGACGTGCGATGCGCGTTGCCGCTGCATTGAAGGCAAAGGGTGGCGACGAGTTCGCCAAACCGGGCAACATCATTGAAATCAAATTCGTCAAAGGTGAGTCGCTTAGTCTGACGGCATCGCGGTTATTGGCGCTCATGATCCTGACCGCAGGTGGAGATGCATGGGAAGATCGTCCTCATCGCATCCGCAAAGCCGATATCCGCCGAGGCCACAAAGGTAACGAGCGGATCAGCGACATGCTTCAGGAGCTCCATCGCACTCTGTTTGCTGTGGATGATAAATCTTGGCGCGGAAAAAAGGCTACTCTCCTGTTCTCACTGATCTCGCGGTCTAAAGAGGAGACTGACGAGGAAGGTGGTGAGACGGGTTGGATCGAATGGGAGTTCACGCCCGATGCGCGTAAGCTGATCCAGGCTTCTGAGACCTATGCCGTGCTTAACCGGCAAGCGGTCTTGGGTTTCCGCTCGAATTATGCGCTCAAGCTTTACGAGCTTGGAGCCCTTCGCCTCCATCGCCGCCAAGCAACCTGGCGAGGAGATATGCAGGCACTGCGTGCAGCGCTCGGGATCCCGCCTGATGTCTACACGGACTTCGCTCAGCTTCGACGCAAGGTGCTTGAGAAGGCGAAGTCTGAAATTGACCAGCTCGCTCACTTCCGTGTCGAATGGCGTGAGATCCGGCAGGGACGAACGGTCACTGAACTCGAGTTTCGGTTTGAACCCAAAGGTGCGCCCGAGGTTCTCGAAACCGTAGACGAGCTCGACAGGCACTCGGCGGGACGCCAAGCGAGGCGGACAGGTTCGGTCGAAACAGTAACTGCGGGGCAGGGGGCAATAGCAGCACCGCCCAGCGCGGCGCCTGCGATCAAGCAGTCAGAGTCCACCTTCCCGTCGTCTGGCTCGATCCGCTTCGGGCACGCCGATTTGCTTGAAGTCGCCCGAAAGCATGGCGGTGGATGGGATGTTGATCTTATCGCGAGCGGCTTTCGCGAACACATGGGCAATCGGTTGCAGAAGCTTCGTGGCGCCAAGCTCATCGCTGCTTGGAAGGGCTTTTGTGAGGGCTGGGTAAACCGGCGCGGGCGGCCCTGACGCTCAAGAATTGCACGCGTGCAATTCGCCATGCCCCCACCGAGTCAGGATAGCCTGATCGGGCTCTAGAATCGGCGCGACAATGCGGCCCGACTTTCGAAATTTCCGAATTTCTTGACCGAAAAGCGCAAGTGGGTGTAGCACACCTACAATTGCGAAAGGACGGCATGTGTCTAACGGACTTCAGATCGAAGAAGCCGAGCGTTTAGTCTCGGTTGCAACGCTGGCCAGTCGAACATCGTCGGTGCTTGAAAAGCTGCGCGACTCCGCACGAAGCGCTCGGGCAGATGCGCGCCGCGAGCCTACCTTTACGATCGGGAAGGCGGCCGAGCTCGTCGGGCGGACACCGGCAGCTATCCGTGACGCCGAGAAAGATGGAAGGCTGCCCGAGCCGGCGAGGACAGATAGCAATCGACGCGAGAGGTACACTCTTGCCCAGCTTAACGACATGCGCGGCGTGTTCGGCACCAGGCCGTATCGTGCTCCGACCGATCCGTGCTGCGTGGTTGCGGTTCAGAATTTCAAAGGCGGCGTCGGTAAATCGACGCTGTCTGTTCATCTAGCGCAGTATCTCGCGATCAAGGGCTATCGTGTTGCATTGATCGACTGCGACAGCCAGGCCTCTGCGACGACGCTGTTTGGCTATGTGCCAGATCTCGATCTGACAGAGGACGATACGCTCTACCCATTCCTTCGTGAGGGTGAGCGGTCATCGCTCGACTACGCCCTCCGCAAGACCCATTTCGACGGCCTTGAGCTGGTCCCTGCCAATCTTCGCCTGTTCAATTCCGAGTACGAACTGGCCGCCAGAATGGCGCAGGGGAACGGAGCCTTACTCGACCGCCTCAAGGAAGGGATTGAGAGCATCTCGGATCGGTTCGATGTCATCGTCATGGACCCACCGCCCGCCCTCGGAGCTATCTCTTTGTCCGTGTTGCGAGCTGCGAACGCGTTGGTGGTTCCCGTTCCTCCGACCGTGATGGACTTCTCGTCGACCGCGGCATTCCTCTCAATGCTTGATGAGACGATTGAGCAGCTGGCCGACCGGGGTCTTGCCCCAGAACTGACGTTTCTGCGCTTCGTCGCCTCGAAGGTCGATGAGAACAAGTCGATGCAGAAGGAGCTTCTGCAGTTGATGCGGACGCTGTTTGGCCACGCCATGGTTCGAACGCCGCTCAAGGACTCCGCCGAGATCGATAATGCGACGGCGCGGCTGATGACAGTCTATGAGCTTGATGGACCTGCTACGAGTTCGGCTGTGCGCAATCGCTGCCTCAACTATCTTGATGGCGTGAACTCTGAGATCGAAGTCGACATTCGATCGATGTGGCCGAGCCATCAGAAGCGCCTCCGGCAGGAGGCTTTGGTATGAGCCGCTGGGAAATTGCACGCGTGCAATTCTGCTAATGGGAGGCTTGCATGAGTAGGAAGAACAGCGGTTTTGCGGCCGACTTGGCGGCAGGAATTGATTTGACCGAAGAAGCCGCAGCGCCGCGTCGATCGAGCATCGCGTCGAATGTGCTTACGGGGCGCTCAAACCGTCTAGCCGACCTCGCATCGGGCGCGATTGTTTCGCGCACTCATGAGCTCGTTGACCCTGCAAGATGCCGAATGTGGGCTGGCCATAATCGCGACTACGCGCTCCTCAATGAGGAACGCTGCGCAGACTTGATCGAGAGCATCAAGGCCCAAGGGCGGCAAGAGATCCCGGCTATTGTCCGTCGCCTGTCGGGCGAAGATGGCTATGATTTCGAGGTCATCTGCGGGGCGAGGCGGCACTGGTCGGTCAGCTGGCTGCGGACGCACAACTACCCAGACTTTAAGTTCCTCGTCGACGTGCGCGAGATTGGCGATGAGGAGGCTTTCAGGCTCGCAGATCTCGAGAACCGCGCACGGGACGACCTAACCGATTTCGAGCGCGCGAAGGACTATCTCCGGGCATTGTCGGCCTACTACGAGGGTCGTCAGAAGACGATGGCCGAACGGCTCAAAGTGTCCGAAAGCTGGCTCACACGCTATCTCGATCTGGCCCGCCTGCCCGAGGAGTTGACCAGAGCCTTTGCTAGTCCGCAGGAACTCGGAATTCGTAATGCGATCGCACTCAAAGCGCTCTTGAAGCCCGAGGACAGGAGGGAGAGGGCCTTCCAGGAGGCAGCCCGGCTTGCCGCCGAACGGGAGCGGACCAACCAGTCGCTCTCGGTGCTGGAGGTAATCAAGGCGCTTTCCCTTGCGGTCGATCCCCCCAAGAAGTCAGGATCCCCCAAGAAGTCAGGAAAGGTCGAGACTGTCGCCAATGCTGTCGGCCAGCCTGTGCTTCGGATTGAGGGAGCTGATCGCAAGGGGGTTCGGATCACCTTGTTGAACAAGGGTGGTGCAACGCGGCAGGAAGCCGAAGAGGCTATTCGCGCGGTACTAGATCAGCATTGGCCGGTATCATAGCACTATCGGTCTCGCGCAAGCGCACCATGCCTGCCTCCTGCAACGAGGACACCGATTGCGAAGCGGTTCGCTTTGTCACGCCTAGGGCTCTGGCAAGCTCCGCTCTGGTAAGGGGGCCAAGGCTGACGATCATGCGCCAGGCCTGCGGAGCGGTTGAGGAGGCATACAGCCGACCGGCCAGCTGCTTGTCGGCCAAAGCAACAGCCTCTCGCATCACCCGCAAATCGGTCGCGGCTTTGTCAGTGGCCGTCTGAAGCGCTGAACGGAGAAGGGCGGGCAGGGGTTCTTCGTGGAATTCGCGGAACAGGGCCCGCGGCATGATGCCTGCAAGCGCCAGCGGGGCCGAGCCCAATCCAAAAAGGTGGGGCCTGATGGCCGCAGCCAATGAGGCAGCCCAGGCCGCGCCACGCGGCGCCGAACGAGTGATTGCGAACCCGCCGACCTGGACCATTTCGCTGCCGCCTTCGAAGAAGTCGAATTCCTCGGTTCGCAGTTCCTCAAGCCACTCGAGCAGGGTGCCCTGAGGATCCCTGCTAGGGAGTAGGGCGTCGAGGCGCGCGAGCGCATTGTCTGCGGGGCTGTAGGCCTCGGTGAAGCCTTCGGCTTGGCTCTTGGCTGCCAGCACTAGCTTCGCGGCGTTGGCGAGGGCAGGGGGCGCACGTGCCGGCGGACATAGTGAACGCCTTTCCAGACACCCACGGCATCACGGTCCGTATTGCTAGGGACATCAAGCCTCTCACATCGGAGAAGCGCACGCTGGATCTGATGATAGCGGAAAGCCGCGCCATTATCGCAGAGCGCAGCGATCTGGGAGCGGTGTTGCCTGCTCCTGAAGTAGCGAAGCGACTTATTCGTGCGACGGTCGCACCTACGAAGCCCACGGGAGGCGAAACGGAGGTCAAAAGTACGGCGGGCAAAGTGATTTTGCGCTATGCCCATTCAACGAGGGGGGGATACACGTTCAAAGTGCCCGCCCGCAGCGGTGCGTCGGCCGCTGAAGTCTTGAAGGCCATCGAGAACATCCTGACATCCTGACCGCCTGGGGGTTCCACTCCACAAATCGCCTCCGTGAATCACAGACGCCCGATTGATTCACAATTCCCGTTGGACGGGTATGGTGCGCCTGACTCATGCAGGCGCCATGAGCGCGCGGGCACAGGATCGGTTCATCTGGCTGGAGGCGGTCGACCGGCCGCGCAACGTGGCGCGGCGTTACGCCATCGCTACCAGTGCAGACCTGTTCGGCGCGACTATCGTCCAGTTTGCCTGGGGGCGGATCGGCGCCCGCGGGCAGAGCCGCACGGTCTCGTTTGTCGACCAGGCTGAGGCCGACCGCTTCGTGCGCCAGCTGCTGCGCCGCAGGGCAGGGGCCAAGGCCCGGATCGGGGTAGCCTACCGCGAAGTGGCAATGCCCGCCTCCTGACGCTCTCCCACCGCCGCTGGAGGGGCCTGTTGGACAATCAGGTGGCCTGGCCGGTGTCCTGCCGTGCCAGCAGCCTGTCGATGTCAGCCATCGCCGCGTCGAACTCGGCAAGCAGCGGGGAGGGAATGGGGCTTAGCGGCGCGTCAACCACCTCAGTCGCATGCCCAGGGGCCAGGGCGGACAAGGTGACCCGGCCAAGCGTGGTGGTGCGGGCAGCCAGTCCCGCGCCGACCAGTGCCTCGGCCACGGCGTAAGTGCCGCGCCGGCTGATCCCAAACCCGCTGGTGAGTTGCTCGATGCCCAGTGGCGCAAACCCGCGCAGCGCCAGCCACACTTGCGGCGCGCGGGCCGAGGCCCGCAGATGGCGCAGACGCCGCTCGAGCGCCTGACAATCCGCACGCGCCTGCTGGATCGCGGCGATATGCCGCTCGGCACTGCGCCGCAGTCCCTCGGCGAGCACCAGCGCGCGTTCGCCGGGCCACAGCTGGGGGGCGAGCGCTTCGGCGCTCATTGCACCGGGGCAGGGCAGGGCAGGGGTCAACTGGATCTGGGTTGCGAGCAGGTGTCCCAATTGGCAATCGGCCGCCCACAGCGGGGTGCGCATGGCTGCCCGGGTGATCGGCGCGCCCTTGCCGAACAGCGGCAGGGCCACCGCGCGCTCGATCGGCGCAAATGTCCGGCTGCGGCGCAGCTGGTCAGCCATTCGCGCGAGCGCGGGGAAGGGGAGGGACTGGCCTGCTGTCGGCTGCCAAAGTTTCTGGCAACCGAATTTATGCACTCAATATCAATGCATTAGTGCGACTCCGGGAGCATTAATTCTGGCAGGCCGGAAAACCATGTCGGGCGCTCTGCCAGAATTGATGTCATCGAACGGGTCGATTTCCGGCCAGGGGAGGGCGGGTGATCGAGCGGAAGCCGCAGCCGGCGAAGGCCATCTCAACCGAGGCGCTGGCGACCGGTGCCGAGCTATATCCGATCTTCAGGCACCATGTTCCACTTGATGGATCGATATCCGCACGGGTCATAGCCGAAGTTTCAGCTGCGACAGGCCTCAGCGCGCGCCAGGTACGCCGGTTGGCGGCAAGATTCCGCGCAAACCCGGTGGCCGCTAGCCTCGCTCCGACACCGCGCGGCCCCCAGATTGGCATGTCAACACCGGGATAAAAACGGGCCAGGCACCGGTTTAAAAAGGGGCCAG
>NZ_JBGMOE010000007.1:0-22088 GCF_041424195.1 Tardiphaga sp.
TTGGACGCCGATCCCCCGGCTTACGGGGTCAATATTGCAGGCCGAATGACACGCGACACGTGGAGGGCGTCCGAAATCGCTTAAAGACACCAAACCAAGCGGCCATCGAGCGCGCACGGCCACCCTCGTACACGATTCGCTGGCCGCTGGCGCTGACCGCGGCGGTACCAAGACCACGAAGTGTTCGGCGGCGGCTGCTTCATCTTGCCTTTCGGTCGCGCTAAGGTCTCCCCGCAATCGGACTGGGAAGGTCAATCCACGATGTCCCTACAATCGACCGACCAAGATAAAGTAACCCTGTACGCCGAACGTCGCAGGCGGCGATTGCTGTATTCGTTGAACGATCTGCAGCAAGCCTTAAGTGCCTGCGGCTTTCTGTACGAGTGCGACGAGGCGAATGCCTATTCCAAGATCGAGCTCCGCCGCTTCCGATGCTATGAAACGACGCTCGTCGTCGCCTACACACGACCGTTCACTCAATCGCGAGGGGCAATGACGCCGCTCACAATGAAGATGATCGGCCTCAAGCTGACCGCCGAAAGGCAGGCGCTGCACGAACGGCTCCTCGAGATGCGGAACACGATTATGGCGCACTCGGACAGCGAGATGATGCGCATGACGACGGAGGCGTTCGACGTTCCACTGCGCGACGGTGAACCGCCGATGCACTTCATCCAGACCGTCTTCGACGAGGGCGTCACTCTCCTCGGAGCCCTGCTTATCGAGACGAATGAGTTGTTGAACGAAGTCTATCACGCCGTCTACCACACGCTTCACAAGGAGGTGCAAGCGAACCCTGAGTTGTTCAACATCAGGGTCGATAGCCCCGAGGCGAAAGCCGCGAGGAACTTTCGTGTGTAACCTTTATTCGATGACGACCAACGTCGAAGCGATCAGGCGCCTGTTCAATGCCCTTAACAACCGCGTCGGTAACCTACCGTCGATGCCCGGCATCTTTCCTGACTATCCTGCGCCTATCGTGCGCAATTCACCTGACGGCCGTGAAATCATCATGGCCCGTTGGGGCATGCCATCGTCACAGCTCGCGTTGATGCAGGCGACAAAGAAGCGCGCCGTGAAGCTGGAGGCGAAGGGCAAGCCCGTCGATTTCGCCCAGTTGCTGCGAATGGAGCCGGATGGCGGGACTACCAACATCCGCAACGTGGGGAGCAAACACTGGACACGATGGCTGGGAGTCGAGAACCGCTGCGTCGTACCGTTCAACTCGTTCAGCGAATTTAACAAGATCGAGGGCGGCGACATCTGGTTTGCACTTGATGACTCTCGTCCCCTCGCGTGGTTCGCCGGCATCTGCACGAACTGGACATCCGTGCGGAAGGTCAAGGAGGGTGAGACCACCAATGACCTATTCGCGTTTCTCACGACAGAGCCTAACACCGAGGTCGGCGCCATCCATCCGAAAGCGATGCCCGCGATCCTAACGACCATGAATGAAGTGGAGACTTGGTTGAATGCGCCCCCAGACGAGGCCCTGAGGTTACAGCGGCCGCTTCCGGGCGGCGCTCTCAAAGTCGTGGCCCGCGGTCTGAAAGGAGATAGCGCTCCATCGATTTCTTAAGGGGGTCCCAATTGCCAGGTCGACCGATAGACAACGAACGGAGGGCATGTGACGCCGCATCATAGTTCTTGAAGCGGACGACCGGTCCGGCCCGGCGCATCCGCTCGTGCTCCGGGTAGGGATCGTTCAGATAACCAATTGAGAACGGATCGACATCAACGGTCGGCCGAGATTCATGACCCACTGCTACACTCATTGCATCCTCCCTTAGAACTCGCGTGGCCGCTTCAGACGGCTCGTTATTTTGGTTCAAGTTCAGTAGTCACTCACGACCGACGTCAGTCTGTTCGGCGCCGAACCAGGTCAGCATCGCCAACGCTGTTCCGGTCAGGGCATTTCTCAAAATGGAAACGCGTCGCTGCTCCTGTCCAAAAGGTTGTCACGCGCATGTTGTCATGTCAACAAACTGAATAAGCTCACAGGCCTTTCCCGGGTCACGCGGCGTTACGCACCGCACTTACAAATCGCTTAATCCGGAGAGAAATTTGTGCGACCGGGATTGAGACGCCGGATTCGCAGGCAGAGGTGAGCTGCAACAGGCCACCGAATTGCTCACATCCCGCAAGTTGCGATCCCGAGTATGGGAAGCCGCTCCGGCCGGTTACTCAATCCTTAAATAGAAAGGCGCCAGGGCGAGGCCCTGACGCCTGTCTTTGTCTCGCTATCTGCTGTCCGGTTACTTGATTTCGTATCCCTTCCAGTCGGATACGATCTGGATCGCATTCTTGGCCGTATCCCAACGATATACCCGATAGTACTGCTTCGTCCGGAAGTGGTTATCCTTGGTCCACTCGATCGGCCCGCCGCGCAGCCCCTTCGTATCGACCTTTAATGTCGACATCACTTCCTTCAACTTCGATGATGTCGTGGGCCACCCTGCCGCCTTTAACGTCGTCTCGATCGTCATGCCCCCGATCCAGCCGTCCGACATCTGCTCCGGCTTGTAGGTCGAAGCCGCATCCTTCGCGGACTTCGATATCTCGTTCTGAACGGGGAGATTCTCGAAGAACATCGCGTTGGCGCCCATCGCATACAATTCGCCGTCCTTGATCTGAGCAAGTTCCGCTTCGGTCTCGGGGAGCACGTTGAGCGCGTAGCCGCCCTTCCAACCAAGCTTGCGCAATGCGCCAAATGTTTTAATTTCCGTAATCCAGGGTGCCCAGCAATACACCCAATCAGGATTACCCTGGATAATCTTCGTGGCGAACGGCGTGTAATCAGCCGTGGCCGGCGGGATATTTTCTTTGCCGATCACCGTCATGCCGGCTTCCGTAGAAAATTTCTCGGCGGCGTCGATGCCGAGTCGAGATACCGGGATGGCCATGGCGGCAAGACCGATATTGATCTTGCTTCCTGACTTTTCCTTGATGAAGTCGACGGTGCCGCGTGCGTCATGAGCCGCCGAGAATGATGTCGTGCAGAACAAGAATTCGTTGGCCGGCGGAAAAACTTCCGAAGGGCAGACGGAGCCCGCAAACAGCAACGGAACGCCAGCGCGTTGCGCTTCGGAAATCATGGGGGCGAACGTCGAGGAGAGGCTGGTATTGATGAGCAGCGACACATTATCCTGGGTCAGCAGCTTTTTTGCGTTAGCGGCAGCCTTTGATGGTTCACCCTGGTCATCCTGTACGATCAGCGTAATCTGGCGACCGTTGACTCCTCCCGCCTTGTTAAGGCGATCAATATAGAGCCGCAATCCTTCGGCAGCGCCCGCCACAGTGCTTGCGCCGGGCCCCGTCAGTGCCGCGCTCATTCCGACGATATAAGCTTCCTGAGCGTGCGCCGTTGCTCCGATAAGAGCAAGTCCCGCTGAAACGATTCCAATTCGAACCAACCGCATTTCCAAATCCTCCTGATATCCTGTTTATGGCTTCTGCTTCATTGCGTCGGCGACATTCTCGGCAGCCTGGTAAGCGACATGAGTTGGATGGGATGGCATGATTCTGAATTCACGCTTCCCCGAGATAGGCTTTGATAACTTCGCGGTTTTCGAGCACATCGCGCGGCGCGCCATCGGCAAGCGAGCGGCCATAATCGAGAACATGGATTCGGTCCGCGAGATCGGACACCATTTCCATGTCGTGCTCGATCCAGATCACGGGCAATCCCAGCGACGACTTGCTCTTGAGGATCAGATACGCCAGCCCCTCACGGTCGTCTCGCGACAGTCCCGCTGAGGGCTCATCGAGCAGAAGCACCGAGGGTTCGGTGGCGAGCGCACGCGCAAAACCTACAATCTTTTGCTGACCAAAAGAGAGAGCACCTGCGATTGCATCGCGATGGCGTTCGAGTTCGACGAACTTCAAGACACTTTCGACATGAGCGCGATGCCGATCTTCCTCGCGCCGCGCAGCACGAGTCCGGAATATCTCCGAAAGAGCGGCGGTATGGATACGCGCATGCCGAGCGGTCAGAAGATTGTCGATCACGCTCATTTGGGGAAACAGCTCCCCGTGCTGAAAAGTACGGGAAACGCCAAGCCGCGCCACGCGGTCCGGCCTAAAGCCGGTGATATCAGTGGCGCCCACGCGGATGCTGCCCGAAGACGGTCGGTAAAGGCCGCTGATGCAATTCAACACGCTGGTCTTGCCCGCTCCATTCGGACCGATCAGCGCGAGAAGTTCTCCCATGCGCACATTGAGAGATATTCCGTTGAGAACCGTTAAGCCTCCGAAGGCAAGCACAACGTTCTCAACGAAAAGCGCGATGTCGCCGGATACCACGACATCCTTATGCTGAATAGAAATGTCGGCATTGCCATTGATCATGCGAATGGATTCCCGCCGATCATTGCGCCGCGCGCCATTGCAATGTCCCGATAGTTGCGGCGCTCTGCACCAGACGAACTATGACCGAGATAAGCATTTTGCACCGACGGATCTTCGCGGAGATCAGCCGCGGCGCCTGCAATCGTCACGCGCCCGTTTTCCAGCACGTAGGCATAATCCGCGATCTTGAGTGCGACGCTCGCGCTCTGCTCGACTAATAGAATTGTCAGATTCATCTCGCGGCGTAGTGAAACCAGGCGGGTCGCAATCTCGTCGACGATGACCGGCGCAAGCCCAAGCGACAACTCGTCGATCAACAACAGGTCCGGCTTGCAGACGACCGCGGCACCGATCGCAAGCATCTGCCGCTCGCCCCCCGAGAGCAGCCCTGCGGATTTCCGGGAATGAGTCACGAGCCGCGGAAAGGTTTCGAATACAAGTTCGACAAGCTCCAATCTCTTTGCCTTGGAGAGATTTGGCGAGGCAACCGCCTCAAGATTCTCCAGCACCGTGAGGTTAGGAAAAACTTTGTCCCGTTCCGGAACGAGACGAATTCCGAGGCGAGCCACTTGGTCCGGACGCCAATTTTCGATGGATTGGCCGCGATAGCGAATTTTGCCACGCGACACACGCGCATTATCCAGCCCAATGAAACCGGAAATTGCGCGCAGCGTTGTGGTTTTTCCTGCCCCATTGGCTCCAAGGAGCGCCGTGATCTGGCCTTCCCTGACTTCCAGTGAAAGACCGTGAAGCGCCGCGATCGCGCGTTGATAGATCACATCGACATGCTCAACCGAGAGGAGCATCGCTTTACCGGTGCTCATAGGGTTTTCTCCACGGCCTGTGCCCGAATTCGCGCCTTCGGCAACCGAGCGCGAATGCGCCGCCCGATTGCAACAAGACCTCCGGGCTCGAGCACAAGAAAAATGATCATCACCAGGCCGAACGCGGTGTAATTGACGGCGAACACCTGATTTGCGTGACCGCTGGCTCCAGGCAGCAGCATGACGAAAGCTTCGATGGCATAAGGCAGCACGGTGAGGAACACCGCGCCAAGGATCGCGCCCATTAACGATCCCATGCCTCCAACAATAATCATCGCGATGTACTGAACCGAAAGCATCAGCGGGAAAGCATCCACCGATACGAATCCGCGATACGACGCAAACAGCGCACCGCCGACCGCAGTAATCGCCGACGAGATCACAAACGCCATCAACTTGGCGCGGGGGACATTAATCCCGAGAGCCGCCGCAACCGTTTCGTTGACATGCATTGCGCCCCAGGCACGACCGGTGCGGCCGCGGAGAAGATTAAACACCAGCCAAAACACAAATGCTGTGGCGACCAGCAGAACGACATACCATCCCCGGCCGTCGGTCAGGCGATAGCCGAATATCGATGGGGGCTCGATCAGGATGCCGGTCGAAAAACCGCGCTTGGTTTCGTATTCGCCGCCTAGGTAAATCACGATGAAATAAAGCGCGAGAGTACTCACGGCGAGATAGAGTCCCCGCAAGCGAAGACTCGGCAAGCCGAACACCAGCCCGAGCACCATGCCGATCACGGCGGCTGCCGGAATAGTCAGGAAAACCGGAGCGTTTAGCTCCTTCGTGAGAATTCCCGTCGTGAAGGCACCGGCTGCGATTAGTCCCGCATGGCCCAGCGAAACCTGCCCGGCAAATCCGGTCAGGATCATCAAGGACAGCGCGCCGATACAGGCGAGAAAGACCTGACAGGCAAGATCGATTAGAAATGGCGTGGCGAAGAGCGGAAATGCGATCGCGACTGCGGCAAGGACGGCACCCCGCGCCCATCGCAAAACATCAGGCCGTGCGGCGGTTGAATCAAACACGATCGAGTGCCTCCCGAGTTCCGAGAAGACCCCATGGACGGATCGCGAGTACGACAATCAGCACCAGAAACGGCACGACATCGGACAGCAAAGGGTCGGCGGTTTGAATCAGCACAACCTCGATGGCCGCGATGAGAAGCGATCCGATCAACGCACCAACGAGGCTATCGAGACCGCCGACCAGCGCCGCCGGAAACGCCTTCAGCCCAATCATGGTCATGGTGCCGTCGAGACCGGAGTCCAGCGAGATCAGGATTCCGGCAGCGGCTCCCGTGAACGTGGAGACTCCCCACGTCAACGCATAGATTGCGTTGAGGTTAATCCCGCGCTGGGCAGCAAGAAGCGGGTTCTGGCCGACGGCCCGTGTCCGTATGCCCCACTGGGTGAGATAAAGGCCTGCGAACAGCGCCAGGTAGATCAAGACAGTGACGACAACGAGCGTCAGCGAGAATGTCGAGATACGCGCATTTGCGAAAAGCTCGATCGAATTGTTGGAAAGACCGATCATCCTGGCCGGATACTGCTGCTGCGTCGACCAGATCAGGATAACGAGACCGCGCAACATCACACCCAGCGCGATCGTAGCCAACACCGCAGCCAGCACGGCTTGTCCAGTCATGCGCTGGATCAGCACGACGTAAACAAGAAAGCCGACAAGCGCACTAAGTAATGCCGCGCCGGAAAGCGCAACGACAGGCGACGACGAAATGCCGGAGGCGACCGCAATCAACAGATAGCTGCCGAGCATCATCATTTCGCCATGCGCCAGATTGAGAACCCGGCTCGTCCGATAAACAAGGACGTAACCACTCGCGATCAGCGCGTAGATCGTCGCAAGCACAATGATATTGACCAGGAGTTGCATGATTCTTCCGGACTGCTCTCAATGAACAATCAGTGAGCGTTGATAAAAGCGGAGGGCGTGGACCGGCAAGCAGCGAAGACTGCCCACACATCACGAGTATCAAAATCAAAAGTCATTCCCGCCCCCTTGACAGAAATACAGTGTTCGTATATCGAACGTATGATTGTTTTTTTAAACATAGAGACATATTTCGAATGCCTGTCAAGCGCCATGTGAAGCAGGTAAAATCGGAATCGCAACGTCCTGCCGAAGGTATGGGAGGACTTGCAAAAGGTTTAGCCATCATCGAAGCGCTTTCGTCGCACGGTGTACAAAGTGCCGCAGATGCTGCGCGCGCCGCGCAGTCAACGCGCGCCGCGGCACGGCGGTGTCTTTTGACGCTTGTCGCGCTTGGCTATGTGGAACGCGTGGGGCGCGAATTCCGGCCGCTACAAAGACTGCGTAATCTCGGCCAACCCGGAAACCTTCGCGACAAACTCATCGAGACCAGCGCGCAGATTCTCGCTGACGGCCGCGACAAACTGAACGAATCGGTGTCGCTCGCCGTGCTCGAAGGAGATAATACGCTGTTCATAGCGCGAGCCGAGGCCGAGCATATCGTCTCGACCGGCGTTCGACTCGGCGCGCGGCTTCCGGCCTATTGCTCCGCCACGGGGCGCGTGCTCCTTGGAGGACTTGACGATGAAGGCATCCGCGCAGTCATCGGCGACAAGACATTCGTTCAACGAACGCCCAAAACGATCGTAAAACCAACGCTGATCATCCGGGAAATCAAGAGCAGCCAGGCCTCAGGTTTCGCGATCAGCGACGAAGAACTCGAACTCGGGATGCGCGCGCTGGCGGTGCCCGTTCACGACACGAATGGCAAGATCGTTGCCGCGCTCAGTGTCAGCGCCTATTCCGCGCGCGTCAGCCGCAAGATTTTCTCGACGCAGTTTCTCAGTGTCGCACTCGATTGCGCGGCGCGGCTCGAGGAGCGATGTTTCGGCAGCCGCTATCAGCCCGCCAATGTCCGCGCCGGCAAGTGAGGGGCACGACCGTTAAGCCGTCTCCTCTGAGATGAACTTCGTGGTCACGTAGGCATCGAACGTCTCACTTCCGCCTTCGCTGCCAATGCCGCTATCCTTCACGCCACCCAGAGGCGTTTCCGGGAGCGCGATACCGAAGTGGTTGACGCTGACCATGCCAGCTTCGAGGCGCGTTGAGACATAGTGAGACGTCTTCAGTGAACGGGTGAATACGAAAGACGCGAGCCCATACGGCAACGCATTGGCGCGCGCCAGCACCTCATCGGTCTCGCGGAAACGCGTGATCGGCACGACAGGGCCGAACGGCTCCTCCTGCATGACGCGCGCATCGTCCGGCGTATTGAGAAGCACCGTGGGCGGAAAGAAGTTTCCGGGACGAGACAACGTTTTCCCGCCGGTCACGATGCTTGCACCGCGATTGCGCGCGTCCGCGACGAGTTGCTCCATCGCACCCACACGCCGCTTGTGCGCCAGCGGGCCCATCGTGGTCGCGGCGTCAAGGCCGTCGCCCAGCACCTGAGAGGAAAATGCTTTTGTGAACGCATCCGTGAATTCGTCCCGCACTGCTTCGTGGACATAGAACCGGCTGGGCGCCATGCACACTTGGCCTGCGTTCAATCCCTTCAGCCGCGCAAGCAGCGCCGCGGCGAGCGGAATATCGGCATCATCGAACACCAGCACCGGCGAGTGACCGCCAAGCTCCATCGTCACGCGTTTCATATGAGCACCAGCCAAGGCCGCAAGCTGTTTGCCGACCGGAGTCGAGCCGGTAAACGAGATTTTTTTGACGATCGGCGAACGGATCAGGTAATCGGAAATTTCGGCTGGAACGCCCCACACCACGTTTAGGCATCCCGGAGGAAGACCGGCTTCATGGAAAAGCCGCGCGAGGGTAACTGCTGCGCTCGGCGCATCTTCCGCGGGCTTGATGATGAGAGTGCATCCCGATGCAAGCGCGGCAGATATCTTTCGCAAGGTTTGGTTGAACGGAAAGTTCCAGGGCGAAAACGCAACGCAAACACCCACCGGCTGCCGGATCACCGTCTGACGCACACTCGGCGAACGCGGCGGCACAACCCGGCCGTAAATTCGCCGCCCCTCTTCCGCATGCCATTCGGCGTGATCGGCGGCGGAATATACTTCGTTGCGGGCTTCAGCGAATGGCTTGCCTTGGTCCCGCGTAAGATCGCGGGCAATTTCATCCGCCCTCTCACGGATCAAGTCGGCGACACGCCGAAGAATGCGGCTGCGTTCGAGCGGAGAGGTCCAACGCCACTGCTCGAACGCCCGCGAAGCCGCGTCGAGCGCGTGGTCGAGATCCTCTTTGGTGGCATGCGGCAAGTGACCGAGGATCGTGTCGTCGGCCGGATTGAGGACAGACTCGCCGGAACGAGCATCCTGGCCGATAAACTGCCCGTCGATATACATCGACAGTGCGGTATAGGGCATCGGCTGATGCGCGTTCATAGAAATGCACTCCCGCCGTCGACGGCCAAGGTCTGTCCGGTGATGAAATCGGAGCCCTCTCCCGAAAAGAACAGAAGTGCGCCGACAAGATCTTCCGGAGTCTGGTCACGCTGAATCGACCGCCCGGTGCGCCTGACAACCTCACCCATTTTCTCTTCCATCCCCGCCGCGAGCACGCCAGTACTCAGGGTAAAGCCAGGCGCTATCGAATTGACCGTGATTCCTTCGCTGCCAAGCTCGCGTGCAAGCGAGCGCGTAAAGCCGACAACCGCCCCCTTGCTGGAGGTATAGTGCAGCATGAAAGGAGCACCCTTCAGCTGCGAGGTGGATGCAATGTTCACGATGCGCCCGCCGCCGCGCGCGCGCAGGGCAGGCAACGCCGCCTTGGCGCAGAGAAATGGTCCCAGCGTGTTGACTTCCATCACCTTCATCCATTCCGCCGGCGATATCTGATCGAACGGCTTCAGGGTCAGCGATGTGAATATACCCGCGTTATTGACGAGCACATCGAGCCCGCCATACGTTTTGGTCGCGACAGCCACCATGTTAGCGGTATCTTCGACGCTGGTGACGTCGGCCTTGACGCCGACGACGTTCAGACCGCCAGCCTGAAGCTTCTTTGCAGCCGTTTCGGCATTCTGCATGTCGGCGATCACGACCGAGTAGCCATTTTCGGCCAGTGCCTGGCTTAGTACGAGCCCAATCCCGCTTGCTCCGCCGGTTACGATTGCAACACGGCTACGTTTCTCATTCTTAGACATAGGATCTCCTTAAAACAATCTCGGGCCGCGGCTCGGCGAATGCGGTCGAAGGCGCAGGCCATTCATCCGGCGGATGAATGACTAGGATTGCTGGTCGGCAACGCGGACGACGAGGACGTCGATGTTGCTTGTGACATTCAGTTGGCAACTCAAGCGGCTGTTGCTCAACCGCTCCGCAAGAGCGCTTTCCAGCATCTCGTCCTCGACTTCGCCTAGCGGCGGAAGCAGATCAGCTCCGTCTTCGACATAGACATGACATGTCGCACACATGGCCGCACCGCCGCACTCGGCAACGATCCCGGCGACGCCATGACCGACGGCGGTCCGCATCACGTTCGCGCCCGGTTCGACCTCAATAGTTGTCCGTTGACCGCCCGGCTCGACATAAACAATCGTCGACATCAATCACCCTTATCTTGTTTGGCTACAAAGCGAAGCGGCAACGATGCATAACCGCGAACCGTGTTGTTGAAGTGCAGTTCGGGCGCACCGAGTAGTTCAATACGCTCGACCTGCGCGGCCAACGCCTTGAGCACAATCTCGGCCTCCAGCCGCGCGATCATCTGGCCGGCGCAACCGTGAATGCCGGTCCCGAACGCGACGTTGGCGGCGGGCTTGCGATGCACGTCGAAGGTATCCGCACCGGCCCAATGACTGGTGTCACGGTTCGCCGAAGCAACAAAGACGAGGATTTTCTGATTCTTCTCGATTTGCATCCCTTCCAGGGTCACGGGACGCGTGGCCGTGCGATAGAACGAATGGAAGGTGCTGTCATAACGCAACACCTCCTCGATCGCCTGTCGGGCGATGGCAGGATTATCGCGAACGATCGCCCATTGATCAGGATTGCGGGCAAAACAGGCGAGTGCATTTCCGATCGTGAAGATCGTGGTGTCGAGACCAGCGGACAACATCGTCCGCACCAGCATGCCGGCTTCTTCATGGGTGATCTCTCCGGCATCCGCTGCAGCGTAAAGCTCAGCCCCGAAGCTATCTTCCCTCAAGTTCTTGCGTTGACAAACTTCGTTGATCCATTCGATCGACGGACCGAGCCGAGCAAGACACTCACGGAATCGATCATTTTGGGGACCGAAGGCGTTGAACACCATATCGCCATACGGCAGCAGGTGCTCGCGGCCATCCGGAGGGAGCCCGACAGCGTCGGCAAACACTTTCAGCGGATAGGCCTCGGCGAGATCCTTGACCCCATCGCAAACGCCCTTTGCGACCACGCGCGATACGATCGCCTCCGCTTCCTGTTCAAACCGTTCGCGAAGCTTGTTCAGCGATCGCGGCGAAAGGATGCGAGAAAATACCTTGCGAGTGCGGGAATGATCCGGCGGATCAACTTCGAGAATAATGCTCGGTTTCCGCCATGGCGTCTCGGTATGGAAATTGGTGAGACCAACGCCGGCACTCGAACAGAAGGAGGCGTGGTCGGTCAGAACACGGACGACCGAACTGTAACTGCCGACCGCATAAGTCCCGTACCGCTGCATCCACACAAGCGGACCAGCCTCCCTCAATTCCTGATAGTACGGATAAGGGTTCGACATCACCTCATCAGAGTAAGGATCAAACGCGACCACCGGCACACCCCGGGGTGTATGACCGGGCTTTTGCTTGCCGATTTCCTCAAAACTAACCTGCGACATCGGTTCATCCATCCTTCTTTGAACACGCCGGTGTCAGGTGGCGACTCTCGCCTTCGGGTCATCGAGAAGCGTCCCGATGGAAGTCCCGGACCTTCCGGCACGTGGGCAGTAATCCTGCCTCGCTTAATTCGTTCGCTATACGAACGTTGGACGATATACGTTCTGTTATATCGATCTGTCGTTTTTTAGTCAACGCCTGCGCCCGAGACTCCGCATGCACGGACATACGACCCGCGGAAACGCGCATCCAAAAGCTTGTAACAGCGGGATTTTGGAGCAGCCTCAGCGACTGCCTGGCTCAAACACAACCGCGCGTGGCTACAGTAAGCCACGCGCAGCTTTATACACTCGCTGTCAAAAATCGAAGAAAACCGTTTCGCGATCACCCTGAAGGTGAATGTCGAACCGGTAGCCAGCTCCATCGGCATGGCGCTTCGCGATCAATGTCGCGCGACGTTCTGCCGGAACACGTTGGAGCACGGGATCTGCGGCATTGGCCGGCTCGTCTTCGAAGTAGAGGCGCGTGAAAACGTGCGTGAGCAAGCCGCGCGCGAACACTGCAATCAGGATATGAGGCGCCTGACGGCCACCGTTCGAATCCTCCGTCGCACCAGGCTTCACAGTGCTGAACGTGAAACTTCCATCCGGGCCAGTGGGGCAACGACCGAAACCCCTGAACACTGAGTTCGATAAGCCGCCGTCAGCGCCTTTCGCGCTGGGAAAACGCCCGCGCCCGTCTGCCTGCCAAATCTCCACCATGCCGTCAGAGATGGGGACGCCGTCGCCGTCGCAAAGCGTGCCCGTGATTTCTATCCGGCTATCCAACAACTCAGGGGTGACAAGATCGTTGTCAGCTATGTCGTTCCAGGCGTAATTACCTTTCGGCGTGAGGCCGTAAGCGAAAAAAGGACCAACCGTCTGCGAGGGCGTGATCGTGGACATTAATGGTTATCCAACGGAGTGGCGTCGCGGCCCCGCAGCACAATGTCGAAACGATAAGCGAGTGCCCATCCCGGCTGGGTGCTTTCAAGATCAAAGTTGGAGATCATTCGCAGGCGAGCCCTTTCATCCGTTACTGCATGGAAAATGGGATCAAAAGCGAATAACGGATCGTTCGGAAAATACATTTGCGTCACGAGACGCGACACAAACGCGGAACCGAACAGCGAAAAGTGAATATGCGCGGGCCGCCAGGCATTGGGATGATTGCCCCAAGGATAGGCGCCCGGCTTGATCGTAACGAATTTGTAGTATCCCGATGCGTCAGTCATCGCTCGGCCCGCGCCGGTAAAATTTGGATCGAGCGGCGCCGGATGCTGATCTGCCACATGAACGTATCGACCGGCGGCGTTCGCCTGCCAGATCTCGAGCAACGTATGAGGGACCGAACGCCCGTCTTCATCGCGCACATGCCCGTGCACGATGATCCGTTCGCCGAGCGGCTCACCCTTATGCTGCAACGTAAGATCATGATCGTTCGGCCGAACCGCATCCTGCCCGTAAACCGGACCGGTCAATTCGGACAGCGTCTGGCGGATGAGCACCAGCGGCTTCTGCGGTGTGCGCTTCACGCTGCTCTTGTAATCGGGGGACAGCCGGGCCGGATGCACCGCGCTGCTGTTGACCGGATAAATCAGGGCCATCGCTCTAATCCTTGTTCGTAGGCGATTTTCAGTTGTTGAATTCGACGTCCGGCTTCACAGGAAACTTTTAAGCGGCTGCTGAACATCGGTGAGTGCGGCGGGCGATATCCGAACATGCTGCGCGATGAGTTTGCGCCCCGCCGTGTGATCGGCCGGTGAATTAACGCTGTCGATCGCAACAAGGCGTCCCTGCCGAAAGTGCATCGCAGAGAAGCGACCCTCCTCCGGGTTTCCGCGCATAACGATCTCGTCCCCAGGACCGGACAAGCCGGCGATCTGAAGTTTGACGTCACCCTGATCGGACCAGAACCAGGGGACGGCGCCATGGGGGATGCTTTGCCCCAGGATAGCACCCGCCACCGACTTTGCCTGATCGACGGCATTCTGAACCGACTCGATCACCGACGTATCGGCAACGCCGAATGGATGAGGGTGGCGCGTATTGTCGCCTGCGGCATAGACGCCGTCCAACGAGGCACGGCCGCAGTCATCCACCACGATTCCGCGGTCCGTCGCGAGCCCTGCGGCTTCGGCTAATTCCTGCCGCGCCTCCACGCCAACGCCCACGATGATCAAATCCGCCGGAATGCGTTGACCATCGGCGGTCTGTACTGCGACGACGCGACCATCAACTTGTTCAATCGATGCGGCGCGCGAGTTCAACAGCACGGTGATGCCCTTGCTGCGGTGAACCTGCAGGAAAAACTCCGAGATCGCCGGAGCCACTGCCCGTCCCATGAGCCGTCCACGCTCCTCAAGAATGGTGACCTTGCGCCCCAGCGATGCCGCGGTAGCGGCAACTTCAAGACCGATAAAGCCGCCACCGACGATCACGATATTCGTCGAGGTCGCAAGACGCTTATTAAGCGCGATCGCATCGTCCAGACTGCGCAACGTGATAACGGCATCGAGATCGCCGCCCGGCACCGGCAACTTCCGCGCGCGCGCACCGGTCGCCAGCACGATCTGATCGAACTTATAACCGGCTCCACCACGCGTATTCGCAACCCGCCGTGTCAGATCGATTTCCGAAACAACAGCAGACCCGACAAACTCGATACGCTGATCCGCGTAAAACGCGGCTTGGCGGAAGGCGAGACCGGCAGCTTCGCTCTCGTTCTTGAGGAATGCCTTTGACAAGGGCGGGCGCTGGTAAGGGGCATAGGACTCCGCCCCGAGAAGAATGATGGGCTCCGCGTAACCACCGCTGCGCAGGGAACAAGCCACCTGAAAGCCGGCCTGACACGCTCCAACGATGACAACGCCGTTTTTATCCATGTTAAACCGTCATCAGATTCCGTTCGATATACGAACGTTGTTCGAATGTAGCATAGGGTGCGAGGTTGACTTGTCAACTAGCCAGCGAAAGCAGACTCACTTTCCAGCAATGCGCGAGATGCACGCAACCTATGCGGCAGGCACTGCGAGTATGTTTCCACAAAGCTTTCCGAGGCAACCTTCCAGAAGCTGCTTTTGCGCCTTGGGCCGCAGCGCGCCGCTCGCGTCGAACGGACTTTCCGCAGTTCCCATTTCAAGGTGCTGAGGAATAACGATCGCACCAAGTTCATTGAGCAATTGCTGAAGCGCCGGCTGCCCGCGCAATCCGCCCGCGCCACGCCCGGATGATCCGCATAGCGCCACCTGCGTGCCGTCGAAAGGCGTACGCAAATTCGGATCGCTCAGGCGCAACCAGCCAATCCCGTTTCTCAGAACGGCTGAATAAGTGCCGGTATATTCGTCTGAACTCATGAAGATGCCGGCGACGCCGTCGAACACCGCCTTTAAACGCACGGCGTCCTCCGGCTGATCGTTTTCCGATGCGCCCTCGAAACTCGGAAGATCGAAGTGCATGAGGTCGAGAGTCACGGGATCAATCCGATCTCCGAAGAACTGCTTCGTGATCGCGGCCGCAGCGCTCGCCAGCCTCCAGTTAACGGAGCCGACATGACTGGTACCTGAAAGAAAAAGTAATTTTTTCACGATTGGTCCTCGCGACAGGGAAGAATATTGGCACCGAATCCGGCACTGAACCTTTGCACAAACTCACGCGGATCACCCGTCTATTCAAGCGTGAGAACGGCCAGAAACCTTGACACTAAAGCTGCGTCCTTGTAAACAAAATCCGAATATCGACCGACGTTCGAATATCGTACAAACTTTTCTTGAGGATTCCTGAGATGAACGAGCATGCTCGCTTCGAGTCGGAACAATCTGAATGGACCCAGGAAGAAGGGGTTCGGCGTATCCCCTATTGGCTGTTTAAGGACAAAGAGCTTTTCGAACGCGAGAAGCAAAAGCTCTTCAATGGCCCGACCTGGAACTTCCTCTGTTTAGAAGTCGAACTACCGAGCGCGGGCGATTTTGTTGCAGTGCACGTCGGCGAAACGCCGGTCATCGTCACCCGCGACCGCGATGGCGAACTCTATGCTTTCGAAAATCGCTGCTCGCATCGCGGCTCACTCCTCGCTCTCGAGGATCGCGGCAACGTAAAGGACTTCACCTGCGTCTATCACGCATGGACTCATAACCTTCAAGGCGATCTGATCGGCGTTGCATTCAAGGACGGCATCGGCGGAAAGGGCGGGATCGCCAAAGATTTTTGCATGTCCAATCAGGGCCCGCGAAAGCTTCGGGTTGCAGTGCTGTATGGACTCGTGTTCGGCAGCTTCGACGAAAACGTGGACGACATTGAGGACTATCTGGGCCCGGAAATCGTCAGCCGGATCGCCCGAGTCCTGGACGGACGCAAGCCGGTGGTGCTTGGCCGGTTCACGCAGATTTTGCCTAACAACTGGAAGCTCTATGTCGAGAACACCAAGGACAGCTATCACGCCAGTATCCTGCATACGTTCTTCACGACCTTCGAGCTGAACCGTCTGTCCCAGCGCGGTGGCATAATCGTCAATGAAAATGGCGGCTCGCATGTCAGCTTTTCGGAAATCGATCGCGAAACCGAAGCTGCCAAAGCCAAGGATGTCTATTCCGAGCAGAGCATTCGCTCTCAGTCGGATCTGAAGCTCTCGGACAACTCGTTGCTCGGCAACTTCAAGGAATTCAAGGACGACATCACCCTTCAGATTTTGTCCGTGTTTCCGAATTTTGTGCTTCAACAAATTCAGAACGCCCTTGCCGTTCGCACGATTCTGCCGCGCGGAACGGACAGCATGCATCTCAAATGGACGTATTTCGGCTTTGACGACGATACGCCCGAGCAGCGTAAAACACGAATGAAGCAGTCGAACCTGGTGGGACCTGGCGGCTATGTGTCGATGGAAGATGGATGCATCGGCGGCTTCGTCCAGCGCGGAACAGCCGGCTCGCCCGACGAGCAGGCTGTACTGGCAATGGGCGGTTATTCCACCGAGAGCAGCGACGATCGCATCACGGAAGCGGCTATTCGCGGCTTCTGGAGTGAGTACCGGTTGAGGATGGACGTATGATTGGTATGAGCGAGCGCCAACGTCTCGTGGCGCTGATTTCCATGGTGCAGGCGCGTTACGCCCGGGAGATCGATGACGGCGATTGCACCGCATGGCCGGACTTCTTTGTCGACGATTGCTTCTACAAGGTGACGACCGCGGATAACTTCGCTCAGAACCTCGAAGCCGGACTGATGTGGATGGACAGCAAGAACATGCTGCGCGACCGCATTCTTTCGCTGCTTGAGGCCAACGTCTACGAGCGCCATTCCTATCGTCATCTTCTTGGGCTTCCTTACATCACCGATGTTGACGGCGACGAACTCGATTCCGAAACCTCCTTCATGGTGGCGCGTATCACCCGCGAAGGCCCCACGGATCTTTTTGCCACCGGGCGCTATATCGATCGCTACCGGCTGACGGACGACGAGCCCAAGCTCGTCAAACGCATCGTGGTTCTCGACAGCGGTTACGTCGATACCCTGCTGGGCTTCCCTCTCTAATTTTTCAGGGCTTGGTGACGCGCGGCATCGGGGATTCGCTGCCTCAAAGAAAACAGTATCGGGAGGCTGTGTTGAATTTTCGAATAACTATCGCTGAGAAAGCCATCGCCTTCGACTGCGCGCCAGACGAAACCGTGCTCGATGCCACGGAGCGCGCGGGCTATGCGATTCCCTATTCGTGTCGCAAGGGCGTGTGCTCGTCGTGCGCCGGCGATCTCGTATCAGGTCAAGCGGCGGTGCGAGGTCAGGGCATCTGCACGGGGCCGATGAGCGGAGTGCTGCTGTGCCAGGCGCGCCCGCAAAGTGACCTTGAGATTTCGCCTATCCGGATCAGGACGGCAGAGATTATCGAGCGCAAGGTCTTCACAGTCAAGGTCCGAAAGATCCAACGGCCAGCCCCCGATGTCGCGGTGATCAATCTCAGATTGCCAATTGGCCGGCGAGCTATTTTTAGCGCGGGCCAGTATCTCCGTGTTTTGATGGCAGACGGGGATTCCCGGAACTATTCGATGGCGAATTCGCCGCATAAGAGTGACGAGGTGGAACTCCACATCCGCCACGTTCCAGGCGGCAAGTTTTCAGAAGATATTCTGGCGCATCTCGATAAAACAAGCACGCTGGATATCGAACTCCCCTATGGCGAGTTCACCTTGAGCGACGTACCGGATCGTCCGGCGATCCTGATCGCAACAGGCACCGGTTTCGCCCCGATGAAATCGATCATCGAGAACAACATCAAGCTCGGATCGACAAGACCGCTTCACCTGTACTGGGGCGCGAATACCGAAACTGACATTTATATGGCGGGATTGGCGAGCAAGTGGGTGGAAACGCACGCCTGGTTTCGTTTTACGCCGGTGGTTTCCAATCCTTCTTCGCAATGGAACGGACGAACGGGTTTCGTTCACCGAGCCGTGCAGACCGACTATCCCGATATGTCCGGGCTGGAAGTCTATGCTTGTGGCGCTCCCATCATGATTGAATCGGCGCATCGCGATTTCAGCGCGGAGTCCGGGCTGAATGACGATTCCTTCTTCAGCGACGCGTTCGTCCCCTCCGGCGACGGCGACGCGAATACCAAGACGGTCGCCTGATCTCTACCGCAGCGGCTCAAGCGACATATTTGCCCTACAACGCAGAACGGTTCTCATGAGTGAAACTGTCAATACGATCGCTTTGGCCATCGGAGATCCGAACGGCATTGGACCGGAGATCGCAGTCAAGGCCGCGAACACGCTCGTCGGAAAACCGGGACCAAGGGTTATTCTGGTTGGCGACGATCACGTCATCCGTCATTACGCCGAACGCCATGCGTCGAACGTCCCGTTGTTACTTCATGGGGATATATCGCCCCAGGAACGTCCCGCGATTTTCTGGCATCCCGTAAAGTCGCTTCCGCCCGATCATTTCAAGCCCGGAGAGGTCAACGCTGCTGCCGGTCAGGCCACGGTGGATTATGTCGCGGCTGCGATTGAACTGGTGCGATCCGGCGCGGCGGACGCAATCGTCGGCTGTCCGCACAACGAAACCGCAGTCAACAAGGCGGGAATACCGTTTTCCGGTTATCCGGGACTGATTGCCCGGCTGACGCATAGCGAAGAGAATAGCGTTTTTATGATGCTGGTCGGAGGCGGGTTGAAAATCCTGCACGCAACGCTTCACGAACGGCTGCACGACGCGCTGGCGCGGCTGAGTCCAGAACTGATTGAACAGGCTGGAGCTGCGTGCGCGACGACGCTGCAGAGGCTCGGCATTGCAAATCCGCGGATCGGAGTCTTCGGCATCAATCCTCATGCCGGAGAGAACGGTCTTTTCGGCGATGACGACGATCGTATCACTGTCCCCGCTGTCAAGCGGATGCGCGACGCCGGCATGCTCGTCGAAGGCCCGATCGGCGCGGATCTTCTGCTGACACGGAAGGATATCGACGGCTTCGTCGCTATCTATCACGACCAGGGCCACATTCCCGTCAAGCTTCTAGCAGGACGGAACGCGTCTGCGCTTTCGGTCGGATCGGATATACTTTTCTCGAGCGTCGGACATGGAAGCGCCTTCGATATCGCGGGTCAGGGCAAAGCAGAGGCGACAGCCGTGCTTCGCACCCTGCGGCTGATCAGCAACCAGACCGCAGATGCCGCCGCGCCTCACTAAGCCGAAACAAACAGCATGTCGACGCGCGAAGGCGCAGCGTCTCTTATAAAATCAGAAAAAGCCGAACAGGCGAAACTGAACCTTCAATGGGGAGAAACTACAATGGCGATGCTAAGCTCGTTGATACGACTACCGTTGTTCGTGGCGTTAGGCGCAATCCTTTTTTCTTCGACTGTCCCGGCCGCCGACGAGGCCAATTATCCGTCTCGCGCCATCAAGATCATTGTGCCGTTTCCTGCCGGCGGAACAGCCGATGCCTTGCCCCGGATCGTCGCGGAAAAGCTCCGTCAGAAATGGGGACAGCCGGTCATCATCGAAAACAAAACCGGTGCGGGCGGCAATATCGGCGCTGACTTCGTCACAAGCAGCCCACCCGACGGTTACACCCTGCTGGCGAGCCCGCCCGGCCCCATCGCGATCAACGAGGGCCTTTACAAAAAGCTTACCTTTCGGCCGAGCGATTTGATGCCGGTTACGCTTCTTGGTACTTCGCCGAACGTCGTCGACGTGAGAAACGACTTTCCCGCGAAAACCATCCGCGAACTGATCGACTACGCCAAGGCCAATCCCGAAAAGGTGACTTTCGCTTCCCAGGGCAACGGCTCGACGTCGCACCTGACTGCGATGCTGTTTCAGGCTCTCACGCAGACACGAATGACTCACGTACCCTATCGGGGCACGGCGCCCGCCCTGCAAGACATTATGGTGGGTACGGTTGACATTTTCTTCGACAATCTTGGCTCGTCGCTCAATCTTCAGCAGGGAGAAAAACTACGAATTCTTGGGGTCTGCAGTCTCGAACGCAGCCCCCTGCTGCCAAATGTCACAACCGTGAAAGAATCCGGCGTCCCGGACTTCTCCTCCGTAACATGGTTCGCGTTGATGGCACCGAAAGACACACCACAAACGACGCTCGACAAGCTCAATGCGGCTGTCACCGAAATACTGCGCGAGCCCGACGTCAAATCCCGTTTTGAGACCTTGGGCGTTCAGGTGGCCCCGATGGAAATCAAGTCCACTGCTGCGTTCATCGAGGGTGAACGCGAGCGATGGGGCAACATAATCAAGTCGTCGCAGATCACAATCGAATGATGTGATAGCCGATCTCCGTCTTAGCGGGCACCTAAACACTTGAGGTCATAGGTACCCGCAGCGCCGCGATATTCGATCAGCACCCGGTGGCCATAACCTGTTCCCCGTCAGCGCCCATGAGACAAATTGAGGGACTTCCCGGAGGGAGGATTTCTGGTTCATCGTAGCCGCAAGGAGCGCAGATGAAACAGAAATCCGGGCCGGAGAAAGCGCCGGCAGAACGAGTGTTGAAGGACATTCGGCGTCAGACACGCCGGCAGTACTCGGCGGAAGAGAAGATCCGCATCGTGCTGGAAGGGCTGCGCGGAGAGGAAAGCATCTCGGAGCTTTGCCGCCGCGAAGGCATCGCCGCCTCGATGTATTATGGCTGGTCGAAGGAGTTCCTGGAGGCCGGCAAGCGCCGGCTGGCCGGGGACACCGCCCGCGCCGCCACCTCCGGCGAGGTGAAGGACCTTCGGCGGGAGGCCACTGCCTTGAAGGAGGTCGTGGCCGATCTCACCCTGGAAAACCGCCTGCTCAAAAAAAGTCTGAGCGGGGATGGGGAGGACGGCGCATGAGATACGCTGCATCCGAGAAGACAGAGATCATCGAGCTGGTCGAGCAATCGCATCTGCCGGCGAAGCGTACGCTGGACAAGCTCGGCATTCCGCGCGCCACGTTTTACCGATGGTATGACCGCTACCGTGCCGGAGGGCCTGAAGCGCTGGCTGACCACCGTTCCCGACCGGACCGCGTCTGGAATCGTATCCCCGATGACGTCCGTCGCCAGATCATCGATCTGGCGCTGGAGGTCCCGGAGTTGTCGCCGCGGGAGCTGGCGGTGCGCTTCACCGACGAGCGAAAGTACTTCGTCTCGGAGGCTTCGGTCTATCGGCTGCTGAAGGCGCACGATCTCATCACCAGCCCGGCCTATGTGGTGATCAAGGCGGCGAACGAGTTCAAGGACAAGACCACCGCCATCAACCAGCTCTGGCAGACCGACTTCACCTACCTCAAGATCACCGGCTGGGGATGGTATTATCTGTCGACGGTGCTTGACGACTTCTCGCGTTACATCGTGGCCTGGAGGCTGGGCCCAACCATGTGCGCCTCCGACGTCACGGCCGCGCTCGATCAGGCGCTTGTCGCCTCAGGCCTCGACCACATCAATATAAAACAGCGGCCGCGGCTTCTGAGCGACAACGGATCAAGTTACGTCGCGGACGATCTGGCCACATGGCTCAAGGGCAAGGACATGCAGCATGTGCGCGGCGCGCCGTATCACCCCCAGACCCAAGGCAAGATCGAGCGCTGGCACCAGAC
>NZ_JBGMOE010000008.1:0-21832 GCF_041424195.1 Tardiphaga sp.
TCTCAACACAAAACGCCGCTTCCCTCCCGGGAGGCGGCGTTTTGCGTTTGGGTGCGCAAATGCGCGCTGTCGATCGCGATCGGAGCAGTGACAGCTCTCGCGCCGGTTTACTCGCCCCCGTCGACAGTCATGATTTTCAGTTCCGGCCAGAGCGCTTGCCAGCGCGCAGACTTGGTCCGATAGGCCTCGGCCGAGAAATTTGGTGTGGGGTTCGGGCGGACGACCAATTCCCCGATATCATCGAGTCCGGCAGGCGCGTAGATCCGTTCCCCGTCGCTGCTAAGCCCGACCTGCGTGCAACGCGTGAGAAATCTGTCGATGCCGTCGGTTGCGCGCGACAGAGACGGATACGGCTTGCCGTGCTTTTGCGGATACCAGAGATGGACACGGGCCTGATTGCGAATCTCGATCCGGCTGCCGAGGTGATCCGAAAATGCGCGACAGGCATCAATGACGCGATCTTCGGCTTCCCAGGATAGATCAGGATCGAAGTAGAACACGTCGTAATCGTGGATGCCGTAGTCGACCGCGCGGCCGGTCTGAACATTCCACGCCGTCTGCGTCAGGCAGCCGGCGACAATCCAGCAGTCAGGAAGCGCGAGTCGACCAATCTCGCCGAGCAGCGCTGCGTTGACCGGATTTCGCAGCACGGCGGAGATGAAATCAGCCGCCCGCACGGTCGAGGCTGCCGTGTCGCGTTCAGTGCACGCCCGTAAAGAACCGCGCCATGCGGAAACCCGATAGCCAGTTGGTAACCGGCTGGCTGCGCACGCCGAGATCCCATGAGCCGACGATGGCATCGACGCGGCCGACGAGATTATCCATCGGGAGCAGGCCGACACCGCCCTGGCTTACCGGCACGCGGCTGTCGGCGGAGTTGTCGCGATTGTCGCCCATCACGAACAGATGGTCGGCGGGAACGACGACTTCTGCCGTGTTGTCGAGGCGGCCATTGTCACGCAGCTTGAAGATCGGATGCGCCACGCCGCCGGGCAGCGTCTCTACATAGCGATGCGCCGGCTCGGAGCCGCCGGCGTCGTCTTCGGCTGCGCCAATGCCATCGGCCTTGATCGTCGTCGCGACGCCGTTGAGCCAGACCTGGCCGCCGCGCAACTCGACGCGGTCGCCGGGCAGGCCGATGACGCGCTTGACCCAGACCTGGGAGCGATCGCCGGGCCAGCGAAATACCACGACATCGCCGCGCTTCGGTGTGGACGCGAAGACGCGGCCGGTCTCGGGAAGGGAGACATGGATCGGCAGCGAAGCGGTCGAATAGCCGTAGGGAAATTTCGTCGCCAGCAGCGCATCGCCGATCAGCAGCGTCGGCTCCATCGAGGCTGACGGCACATAAAACGGCTCGGCCAGCGCGCCCTTGGCGACGAACACGATGCCGACGATGGCGGCGATCTGTGCCAGTTGGCCGGACCAGCGCTTTGCCGTCGATGCGACCGTTGTGGTTTCGGTATCAGTGGTCACTGGCCCGTTCCTCCGATGGTCACTCTGTCCATGCGCAGCGTCGGCTGGCCGACACCGACCGGCACGCCCTGGCCGTGCTTGCCGCAAGTGCCGATACCATCATCGAGCGCGAGATCGTTGCCGATCATGCTGATGCGGTGCAGGTCGGTCGGACCGTTGCCGATCATCATCGCGCCCTTCAGCGGCGCGCCGATCTTGCCGTTCTCGATTCTGTAGGCCTCGGTGCACTGAAACACGTATTTGCCGGAGGTTATGTCGACCTGGCCGCCGCCGAAGTTCACGGCGTAGATACCGTTCTTCACGGAGGCGAGGATTTCGGCGGGATCGCGCTGGCCGGCAAGCATGTAGGTGTTGGTCATGCGCGGCATCGGCACATGGGCATAGCCCTGACGGCGGCCGTTGCCGGTCGGCTTCATGCCCATCAGGCGAGCGTTCTGGCGGTCCTGCATGTAGCCGACGAGGATGCCGTCCTCGATCAGCGTGGTGCGATTGGTCGGCGTGCCTTCATCGTCGATGGACAGCGAGCCGCGGCGCGACGAAATGGTGCCATCATCGACGACGGTGACGCCTTTGGCGGCAACCTGCTGACCCATCAGGCCGGCAAAGGCCGAGGTCTGTTTGCGGTTGAAGTCGCCTTCGAGCCCGTGGCCGACGGCTTCATGCAGCATCACGCCGGGCCAGCCGGGGCCGAGCACCACATCCATTTCGCCAGCGGGCGCAGGAATCGATTCAAGATTCACCAGCGCCTCGCGCAGGGCGCCATCGGCTGCCGTGCGCCACGATCCGCTCTCGATGAAGCGCGCATAGCCTTCGCGGCCGCCATAGCCCTTGGAGCCGCTTTCCTGCCGATCACCCTGACCGGCGACGACGGAGATGTTCACGCGCACCAGCGGACGAATGTCGCGATAGCTCTCGCCATCCGGACGCAGGATCTCGACCACCTGCCAGGTGGCGCCGAGCGACACCGAGACCTGCCGCACGCGCGGATCCTTGTCGCGCACATAGGCGTCGATTTCGGCCAGCAGCTTGACCTTGGCCTCGAAACCCGGCGCATCCAGCGGATTGTCGTCACCATAGAGCCGCACATTGGTGTGCGAAGGCGCCGCGGCGAAGGTGCCGGCATAGCCGCCACGGACCGCATTGACCGCATCTGCCGCACGGATCAGCGCCGGTATCGAAACGTCGGAGGAATGCGCGTAGCCGACTGCGTCGTCCTTGACGGCGCGGAGGCCAAAACCCTGGGCTGTGTCATAAGTCGCCTGCTTCAGCCGGCCATTGTCGAAACCAAGCGCCTCGGACTGGCTGTATTCGAGAAACAGCTCGCCATCGTCAGCTCCCTGTAGCCCCCGCATGAGCTCGCGGCGAACTTCGTCGCGGTCCAGATTGGCGCGGTCGATCAGGGAGGTGGTGGCTGGGCTCGTCATGCAGGCTCCAATGTCAGCAGCGCAGCCCCGGCGCCAGGCGCGGGACCGATTTCAATTTGTAGCGACAACCCGGGCATGGGTCGCCTTACAATGGCGTAACCTGCGGCGAAACAGGCGATTGGAACACAAGATAGGTGCTGTTCTGACAAAAGGGGAGGCCCGCGCATCGCCGGGGCGAGATCCTCTGGGGGGCAACCGGGCCAGCCATGACGCGGTTACCTTGGAGCTATTACAAACTGCACTCCGATGCGCCTCAGGCTGCGGTGCGGTAGACCCTCCGAGCACCATCCTGCATGAACGGTATTCATTGCAGGAACGATCTCTTCTGGCGGTTATCGCTTTTCATGGCCTCACGAACCAAATCCGCATTCCTGCAAGTCCATTCCATCATCGGCCTGGCGATCTCGCTGATCCTGGGCCTGATCGGTCTGACCGGCGCCATGCTGAGCTTCGAGGACGAGATCGTTGCGGCGCTCAATCGCGATGCGGCGAAAGTCGATCCGCGACCGGCGCCGGTGCTCGGACCGGATGAGCTGGTGTCGCGGGTTCAGGCGGTGCCTGGGGCGGGCAAGGTTGGTCTCATCGTTTTTTCGAGCGAACCGGGTGTGGCGGTACGTATGCGCTTTGCCCGCAGCGAGACTGGGGAGCGCTCGTCGGTCTATGTCGATCCTTCTGACGGCCGCGTCGTGTCGGCGATGCAGGGAGAGGGCTTCTTCGCAACGCTGCGCAACCTGCACCGCTTTCTGCTGCTGCCCGGCAACGGCAATGGCTATGGCCGTCTGATCACCGGCATCGCCGTGCTTGGCCTGTTCGTGCTGCTGATCTCCGGGATGGTGCTGCGCTGGCCGCGCCGAATCCGCAGCCTCAAGCACGGTATCAAGACTTGGCTGGAGCCGAAGCTGGCGATGCGAGGGCGTCCGTTTCACTGGTCGCTGCACAGCGTCGTCGGCACCTGGTTGCTGCCGGTCTATCTGGTGACCATCCTCACCGGCCTTTGGTGGTCGTTCGACTGGTACAAGGCCAGTGCCACCTGGCTGCTGTCGAGCAAGCCCGCTGCGAGTGCGCCGGCAATGCGTGGAGCAAAGGGGGGCGCCAAGGCACCTGCCGCTGATGCGCCTGCGGCTCCGTCACTCGACAAGGTCTGGTCGACGTTTCTGGCCGAGCAGGGCAGCCGCTATGCGATAGCGATCATGCAGGTGCCGAATGGACCGGGCAGTGTCGTGCGTATCCGCTCGGTGGCAAAGGACGCGTCATTCGACGAAGCGCGCGACGATTTCCGCATCGATGGCGTATCCGGCCGCATGGTGTCGGCGGAACTCTACAACGACAAGACATTCGGTGAGCGCGTTCTGGCCGCAGTGCTGCACATCCACACAGGTGCGTTCCTGGGCCTGCCCGGTCGCATCGTGTTTTTGCTGGCCGCGGCCTTGATGCCGCTGTTCACCGTGACGGGCTTCATCCTGTATTTCTCGCGCCGGAAGTTGCGCGCGGCATCGCGACCAAACCGTCGCGATCGCGGTGCGCCTGAACTGGTGCCGGGAGAGTAGGATGCAATGCTGCCGATCAGGGCAGCTTGTCGTAACCCTCGCCGATGCCGTTGAGGCTGAGCGGGAAGCCGATGCCTTCTTCGGGGGTCTCAAAGATGATGAAAGTGGCAGTCTTGGCGGTGCGCAATTGGGCGAGCAGCTTGTCGTCCATCACGACTTCGGCAACGCAGCCATTGGGCAGGCAGCGCACGAAGCCGGCGCGGCCGACATCCTGATTGTCGAGCTTGAGGCCGAGGCCGGACGGCAGCAGCACGCCGAGCGGCGCCACCACGCGCATCAGCTTGCTCTTCTGGTCGGCGGTCTTCAGTACGATCACGGTCAGGCCGGCATTGGAGCGGTCTTCCGCCACCACGCTCTGGATCAGGGCACATTGTTCGGCCTGGGCGCCGGGCGGGGTGTCGCAGCGGATCTGCCAGTCGCCATGAACCGAGCGCACCGCGCCCTGGGCGCTGGCGGTATTCGGGACCGCAGCGATCGCTGCCAGGGCCAGACAACCGAGTGCCAGCCGGCGCCAGCCTGCGATCCCGCGGCTCGGGCGGTTCAGGGTCGGTTTATGCTGCAACTTCGAGTGCCCCATCCGGGTCGATTCCTTAGGCGGTGATGTGGTGGTCGTAGTCCAGGGCAGCACGCCTGACGCTGTCTGTCCGGAGGATTTTCCAGACCACGGAATGATACGGCAATGACGGCGCCTTGAAGGCATCCACGGAGCCAAGAAGACACGCGCGGGCACGAATCAGCATCCTGCCGATCGCCTGATCTGTGCGTACAACGGACAATTCCGCTGTCAAGCGCCGTTCACCCGCCGCGCGCCTGTTTGTGCCTGATTTCATGCAGCAATTGCGACCTTCGTTCAATACCTCCGAATGCATTACGGGATGCGCCACTCCTGCATTGCGACAAGACGCGAATTATGGTTTGAGAGGCTAGATTTCGACGCATTCTAACAACTGCCTCCAAGCCAACAGCTTGGGCGTTTTGGCAAATTGTTAGGGAGTGGATCGGGCGGCATAATTCGGCGACACGCCGAAATGCGACAGTAAATTATGGGAGCGCGAGCGGCATGAGGATGTCGAGGGGCCAGATTGGCCGCCGGTTGCTGGGGTTAGCAGTTGTTGGGGCCGGGCTCGCTTTTGGCGGTGCTGCATTCGCAGAGGTGATGGGCCAGCCCGCGCCGTGGGAATACAAGCTGCAGGAAGCCGCCACGCCGGTGATGGAGAACATCACCTGGTTTCATAATTTCCTGCTCTGGCTGATTACCGCCATCACACTGTTCGTGCTTGTGCTTCTCGTCATCGTGGTGATGAAGTTCAACTCCAGGGCCAACCCGGTCGCCTCCAAGACCACCCACAACACGCTGATTGAAGTGGCGTGGACGATCATTCCGGTTTTGATCCTGGTCGCAGTGGCTGTGCCGTCGTTCCGCCTGCTGTTTCTGGAGCTCGACATTCCCAAAGCCGACCTGACCATCAAGGCGACCGGCAAGCAGTGGTTCTGGACCTATACCTATCCGGACAACGGCCCCTTCGAATTCGACTCGCTGATGGCCGCGGACAAGCAGCCGCGTCTGCTCGCCGTCGATAACGAAGTCGTCGTTCCCGTGAACAAGGTCGTTCGCGTGCAGACGACCGCCGCCGACGTCATCCATTCCTTCGCGATCCCGTCCTTCGGCATCAAGATCGACGCCGTTCCGGGCCGTCTGAACGAGACCTGGTTCAAGGCCACCAAGACCGGCATGTTCTACGGCCAGTGCTCGGAACTGTGCGGCAAGGATCACGCGTTCATGCCGATCGCGATCCGCGTCGTCAGCGATCAGGAATTCACCGCATGGGTCGAGACCGCGAAGAAGAAGTTCGCGTCCAATCCGGCAAATTCCTACGCTTCGGCCGGAACTGCTGTGGCGCAGTAAGCGGGTGACGGAGCCGCGAGGCTCCGCACGCACTGTAAGAAATTAGGGCGAGGGGACCGCAAGGTCCGAAAGACTGCCAGAAGAAGACAAAGCAGGATTTGAAAATGGCAACGACCGCGGCAACACCGGCTCACGACGATCACGCCCACGACGATCATGCGCATCCGACGGGGTGGCGGCGCTACGTCTATTCGACGAACCATAAGGACATCGGCACGATGTACCTTATCTTCGCGATCGTGGCGGGCGTCATCGGCGGCATCATGTCGATCCTGATCCGCATCGAGTTGATGTATCCGGGCGTCCAGATCTTCCACGAAAGCCACACCTACAACGTCTTCGTCACCTCGCATGGCCTGATCATGATCTTCTTCATGGTGATGCCCGCGATGATCGGCGGTTTCGGCAACTGGATGGTGCCGCTGATGATCGGCGCGCCGGACATGGCGTTCCCGCGCATGAACAACGTGTCGTTCTGGCTGCTGCCTGCCGCCTTTGCGCTGCTCATCATCTCCACCTTCGTGGAAGGCGAGCCGGGTGCCAACGGTGTAGGTGCCGGCTGGACCATGTATGCGCCGCTGTCGACATCGGGCCATCCAGGTCCTGCGGTCGACTTCGCGATCCTGGCACTCCACATCGCCGGTGCGTCGTCAATCCTCGGTGCCATCAACTTCATCACCACCATCTTCAACATGCGCGCGCCGGGGATGACCCTGCACAAGATGCCGCTGTTCGTGTGGTCGATCCTCGTCACCGTGTTCCTGCTGCTGCTGTCGCTGCCGGTTCTGGCAGGCGCCATCACCATGCTGCTGACGGATCGTAACTTCGGCACCACCTTCTTCGCCGCAGACGGCGGCGGTGATCCGGTCCTGTTCCAGCATCTGTTCTGGTTCTTCGGTCACCCCGAAGTGTACATCCTGATCCTGCCAGGCTTCGGCATGATCTCGCAGATCATCTCGACCTTCTCGAAGAAGCCGGTGTTCGGCTATCTCGGCATGGCCTACGCCATGGTCGCCATCGGCGGCATCGGCTTCGTCGTCTGGGCGCACCACATGTACACCGTCGGCATGTCGTCGGCGACGCAGGCCTACTTCGTCGCCGCAACCATGGTCATCGCGGTGCCGACCGGCGTGAAGATCTTCTCCTGGATCGCCACGATGTGGGGTGGTTCCATCGAGTTCAAGGCGCCGATGCTGTGGGCCGTGGGCTTCATCTTCCTGTTCACCCTCGGCGGCGTCACCGGCGTCGTGCTGGCCAATGCCGGCGTCGATCGCGTGCTGCAGGACACCTACTACGTCGTCGCGCACTTCCACTACGTGCTGTCGCTCGGCGCCGTGTTCGCCATCTTCGCCGGCTGGTACTACTGGTTCCCGAAGATGTTCGGCTACATGTATTCGGAAACCATCGCCAAGGCGCATTTCTGGGTCACCTTCGTCGGCGTGAACCTGGTGTTCTTCCCGCAGCACTTCCTGGGCCTGTCGGGCATGCCGCGCCGCTACGTCGATTATCCGGATGCCTTTGCCGGCTGGAACCTGGTCTCGTCGATCGGCTCCTACATCTCCGGCTTTGCCGTGCTGATCTTCATCTACGGTGTGATCGAAGCTTTCGTCCGCAAGGAAAAGGCCGCGAACAACCCGTGGGGTGCCGGTGCGACCACGCTGGAATGGACCCTGACTTCGCCGCCGCCCTTCCATCAGTTCGAAGTGCTGCCGCGCATCAAGTAAGAACTATCCGTGGCGCCTTCGGGCGCCGCGCCTCTGAATGCCTCCGCCGCGGCCAGTCTGGTTTCGGCGGAGTGCGCGTAACAAAGTGAGATTGATCTTGTCCGTTCTCGACCACCACGCCATCGACATGTCCGCCCCCCGCATCTCCGAAGCGGGTGTTGCGGACTACATCGCGCTGCTCAAGCCGCGGGTGATGTCGCTGGTCGTGTTCACGGCCATGGTCGGTTACTTCCTGGCGCCGGGCGATCATCACCCCGTGCTGGCGATCACCTCGATCCTCTGTATCGCTGTTGGCGGCGGCGCCTCGGGCGCGCTGAACATGTGGTATGAAAGCGATATCGACGCGCTGATGTCGCGTACCGCCAATCGCCCGATCCCGCGCGGCCGCGTTACCCGTCCGGAAGCGCTGACCTTCGGTCTGGTGCTGGCTTTCTTCTCGGTGATGACGCTCGGCATCCTCGTCAACTGGCTTGCCGGTGCGCTGCTCGCTTTCACCATATTCTTCTATGTCGTGATCTATACCATCGGCCTGAAGCGCAGGACCGCGCAGAACATCGTCATCGGCGGTGCAGCCGGCGCGCTGCCGCCGGTCGTCGCCTGGGCTGCGGCGTCGGGAACGCTCTCGATGGAACCGATCCTGCTGTTCCTGATCATCTTCTTCTGGACCCCGCCGCATTTCTGGGCGCTCGCGCTGTTCCGCAACGACGATTACGCCCGCGCCGGCGTGCCGATGCTGCCGGTGGTCGCCGGTCCCGATGCGACCCGGCTGCAGATCCTGCTCTACACCGTCGTGCTCGTCGCGACCGCGGTGGCTCCGTGGCCGCTTGGCTATTTCTCCGCCATCTACGGCGTGGCTTCGCTGATCCTCGGCGCCGGCATGATGTATCTCGCTGTCGAGGTCTATCGTCTGCGCGAAGGCACACCTGCCAATCGCGCGACGCGCAAGTTGTTCGCTTTCTCGATCGTCTATCTGTTCGCACTGTTTGCCATTCTGCTGCTCGAGGTGGTCGTGAAGGCCATCCTCCCGCTGGTCTGGTAGAGGGGCGCATGATCCGATGGACAATGAGCACAAGCCTGAACAGCCGGACGGCATCGTCCTCACCGAGGCACAGAAGAAGAGCCGGCGCGAACGCTCGCTGGCCATCGCCTGGGCGCTCGGCATTCTCGTCGTGCTGTTCTTCGCCGTCACCATGGTCAAGGGGCCGGCCGTTCTCATCCGGCCCATGTAATGACAAAAGCTGAGTGACATGACCGATCAGCCGCAGATCCAGCCAGTCGAAGTGAGCAGCCCGCGCAGCGATAAGAATGCGCGCCGCGGTCTGGGCCGCGATGCGACTGTGGCTGCGGCATGCGGTCTGTTAGTCGCCTTCATGGTCGGCGCGTCCTACGCCGCCGTGCCGCTCTATAACTGGTTCTGCCGCGCCACCGGCTTCAACGGCACCACGATGGTGGCCAGTTCGGCGCCCACGAGTGGCCCGATAGCGCGCAAGATCGCCGTGCGCTTCGATGCCAATGTGTCGGGCGGCCTGCCGTGGAAGTTCGTTCCGGAGCAGAGCGAGATCGAAGTCAAGATCGGCGAGGTGGTGACCGTATTCTACACCGTCACCAACCAGTCGGCCCGCACCACCTCCGCACAGGCTGCCTATAACGTGGCGCCGCTCACGGTCGGTGCGTATTTCCAGAAGATCAATTGCTTCTGCTTCACCGAACAGACCCTGGCGCCTGGTGAGAAGCGCGAAATGCCTGTCGTATTCTATGTCGATCCGGCGCTGGCCGCGGATAACGAGAATGACGGCCTGAAGTCGATTACACTGTCCTACACGTTCTACCCCCTGCGCGATCCGGCGCCGAAGCCTCTGGCGGCGACGGAGACCGACAAGCGCAAGGGTAACCTCTGAGATAAAGGGTACCCTTCAGGAGAAATCCTGGAGCGTTCCGCGTTATAAAATTGAGAGAACTCGCACCGGCTTCAACCGGCGCAGCTGACGGAGAGAACCGCAATGGCTACGGCGCAAGCAAAGCACCACGACTATCACCTCGTCGATCCCTCGCCGTGGCCGGCGGTAGGCTCGCTGTTCGCCTTCATCATGGCGGTTGGCGCGGTCAGCTGGATGCATCACATGTATGCCGCGGCGCCCATCGTGTTCGGTGTCGGCACCATCGGCGTGCTCTACGTATTCGCAAGCTGGTGGACCGACGTGGTCCGTGAAGCCCAGTACAAGGGCGATCACACCCGTGTGGTGCAGATCAGCCACCGTTACGGCATGATCCTGTTCATCGCCTCGGAAGTGATGTTCTTCGTCGCCTGGTTCTGGGCCTATTTCAATTCGTCGCTGTTCCCCGGCGATCCCGTCCATGCCACCCGCGAGGCACTGTTCGGTGGCGTCTGGCCGCCGAAGGGCATCCAGACCTTCGATCCCTGGCATCTGCCGCTGCTCAACACGCTGATTCTGCTAACTTCAGGCACGACCGTCACCTGGGCGCATCACGCGCTGCTGGAAGGCGACCGCAAGGCCGTGAAATATGCGCTGATCCTCACGGTGCTGCTCGGTGCCGCCTTCTCCTGCGTGCAGGCGTTCGAATACGCCCACGCCGCTTTCGGCTTCAAGGGCAACATCTACGGCGCGACCTTCTTCATGGCGACCGGCTTCCACGGTTTCCACGTGCTGGTGGGCACCATCTTCCTGCTGGTCTGCCTGTTCCGCGTCTATGCTGGTCACTTCACGCCGAAGCAGCATCTCGGCTTCGAATTCGCCGCCTGGTACTGGCACTTCGTGGACGTGGTCTGGCTGTTCCTGTTCGTCACGATCTATGTCTGGGGCTATGGCGGCGTTGTCGCCGGCGCGGCCGCGCACTGACCGCATTCGGGTGCTACAAGAGGGCGGCCGCAGGGCCGCCCTTTTTCGTTGGCCTCTGCGGCTGTGAAAGAAATTGACTCGATGCCCGATCAACTCGCTGCCCCCGTCACGCTTGGCCAGACCATCGTTCGCGGCCTGACCTGCAAATGCCCGCGCTGCGGCGAGGGCAAGCTCTATGCGGGCTTCATCAATCTGGCGCCGCGCTGCGAGCGTTGCGAACTGGACTACGCCTTCATCGACACCGGGGATGGTCCGGCGATCTTCGTCATCATGATCGCAGGGGCCATCGTTGTCGGTGCGGCGCTCGTTGTCGAAGTGAAGTACCAGCCGCCGTTCTGGCTGCACGCCGCCCTATGGCTGCCGCTGATCCTGATAACCACGCTGCTGCCATTGCGCTCCATGAAGTCGCTGTTGATCGCCCTGCAATTTCACCACAAGGCCTCGGAAGGCCAGTTGATCGATCGCATGCCGAAATGAACACAGTTGCAGCGCGCCGGCGCAGTATCACCGGGCTCGGCATCGTCACGCTCCTCATCGTTGGTGTGCTTCTCAGCCTCGGATTCTGGCAGTTGCAGCGCCGCACCGAGAAACATGCACTGATTGCGGCACTCACCGAGCGCCTTGCGAGCGCGCCCGGTGCGCTGCCATTGCCATCCAGATGGGGGGCGCTGACCCCGGCCAAGGATGAATTCCGCCGCGTCAGTTTTTCGGCGGTCTACAGGCCGGTCCCCGATGGCATGGTCTACAGCTCCGGCTCCGGCGTGCGGCCGGATGTGCCGGGCCCTGTGACCTGGGCGTTTCTGCCGGCGCAACTGCCGACCGGCGAGACGGTCGTGATCAATGCCGGCTTCGTGCAGAATACGATGCAGGACCGCGCCCAGCAGGACAGCGCCGTGCAGAAGCTCATCACCGGTGCGCCGGTGGTCATGACCGGCTATCTGCGCTTTCCCGAAACCGCGGGCACGCTGACGCCCCATGACGACGTCAACAAGCGCCTCTGGTTCAATCGTGACCAGCGCGCCATGGCGCAGGCGCTCGGCTGGGGCCCTGTCGCGCCGTTCTATGTGGATCTGGAAGCGCCCGTGCCGGCCAACGCCATTCCAAAACCCGGCCCGCTCGAAATTCATCTCAAGGACGACCACATGCAATATGCCATCACCTGGTTTGGCCTCGCGGCCGCCGTGGTGATTGCTTTCGGGGTCTGGATCCGGGGCCAGCAGCGGGCCTGAACCCCGGCCATTGTTGGTTTCCTCGCCCGGCGAAACCCATTATGGTGCCCTCGGATTTCACGCGGCGTGAAGTTTTAACCCCATTATTATCAAAGGCTTGGCGGTTTCCGCGCCTTTGGAGGACGCCTTGACGACCTATATCTCGACGCGGGGAGAGGCCCCGACCCTCGGCTTTTGCGATGTCATGCTGACCGGGCTTGCCCGCGACGGCGGTCTCTACATTCCCGAGGTCTGGCCACAGCTCTCGGCCGAGACCATCGCGTCGCTGTTCGGCCGGCCCTATTGGGAAGTCGCCGTCGAGGTGCTCCGGCCATTCGTGGCCGGCGAGATTTCCGACGAGGATCTCGGCCGCATGGCCAATGAGGCCTATGCCACCTTCCGTCATCCCGCCGTGGTGCCGCTCGACCAGACCGCGCCGAACCAGTTCGTCCTCGAGCTGTTTCACGGCCCGACGCTGGCGTTCAAGGACGTCGCCATGCAGCTGATCGCGCGGCTGATGGATCATGTTCTGGCCAAGCGCAACCAGCGCACCACCATCGTCGTCGCGACCTCCGGCGACACCGGCGGCGCCGCCGTCGATGCCTTTGCCGGCCGCGACAATGTCGATCTTGTGGTGCTGTTTCCGAACGGCCGCATTTCAGATGTCCAGCGCCGCATGATGACCACGACCGGCGCGTCGAACGTCCATGCGCTCGCCGTCGAAGGCCATTTCGACGATTGCCAGGCGATCGTGAAAGGTCTGTTCAATCATCACAGCTTCCGCGATGCCGTCTCGCTCTCGGGCGTCAACTCGATCAACTGGGCGCGCATCGTCGCGCAGGTGGTTTACTACTTCACCTCGGCCGTCGCTGTCGGTGCGCCGACGCGATCGGTGGATTTCACCGTGCCTACCGGCAATTTCGGCGACATCTTTGCGGGCTACGTGGCCAAGCGCATGGGTCTACCGGTGCGCAAGCTGCGCGTCGCCGCCAATGTCAACGACATCCTCGATCGCACGCTCAAGACCGGCATCTATGAGGTGCGCGAAGTTCACGCCTCGTCGTCCCCCTCGATGGACATTCAGGTGTCGTCGAATTTCGAACGTCTGCTGTTCGAAGCCTCCGGCCGCGATGCGGTGCTGGTGCGCGGCCTGATGGACTCGCTGAAGCAGTCCGGCCGTTTCGTGCTGCCGGAGAAGGTGCTGACCGCGATCCGGGCCGATTTCGAATCCGGCCGCGCCGATGAAGATGAGACCTCTGCGGCGATTCGCGCGGCGTGGCGCGAGACTGGCGACCTGATCGATCCGCATACTGCCGTGGCGCTGGCTGTGGCCGACCGCGACACCACCGAGATGCACGTGCCCAATGTCGTACTGTCGACGGCACATGCAGCGAAATTCCCCGACGCGGTGGAAGCCGCCTGCGGCGTGCGGCCGGCATTGCCGGCCTATCTGGAAGGGCTGATGACGAAGCCCGAGCATATTAAGGTCATGAAGAATGACCAGAGCGATATTGAGCAGTTCGTGCTGTCGGTCAGCCGCGCTGCGAAGCAAGGAGTGTCCTGATGACCGTCGAAGTTACCAAGCTGCCTTCGGGCCTGACAGTCATCACCGATACCATGCCGCATCTGGAAACCGCAGCACTCGGCGTCTGGACCGGCGTCGGCGGTCGCGATGAGAAGTCCAACGAGCACGGCATCTCGCATCTGCTTGAACATATGGCCTTTAAAGGCACCAAGAAGCGCTCGTCCCGCGAAATCGTCGAGGAGATCGAGGCGGTCGGCGGCGATCTCAATGCCGCGACCTCGACCGAAACCACGGCCTATTACGCCCGCGTGATGAAGGCCGATGTGCCGCTCGCACTCGATGTGCTCTCCGACATTCTCGCCAATCCCACTTTCGTGCCGGACGAGCTGGAGCGCGAGAAGAGCGTGATCGTGCAGGAGATCGGAGCGGCGCAGGACACGCCCGATGACGTCGTGTTCGAACATCTCAATGAGCTCTGCTATCCCGACCAGCCGATGGGCCGTTCGCTTCTGGGCACCGCCAAGACGCTGAAGGGGTTCGACCGCGACATGCTGCAGAACTATCTGTCCACGCATTATCGCGGGCCGGACATGGTGGTGGCCGCGGCTGGCGCGGTGAATCATCGCCAGGTCGTGCATGAAGCCGCCGATCGCTTTTCCAGCTTCGAAGGCACCGCCGCACCGAAGCCGCAGCCGGCGATGTTCGGCAAGGGCGGTTCGCGCGTGGTCAATCGCGATCTTGAACAGGCGCATCTGACGCTGGCGCTGGAAGGCCTGCCGCAATCGGACCTGTCGCTGTTCAGCCTGCAGGTCTTCACCAACATTCTCGGCGGCGGCATGTCCTCGCGTCTGTTCCAGGAAGTGCGTGAGAAGCGCGGTCTCTGCTATTCGATCTACACCTTCCACGCGCCCTATACCGACACCGGCTTCTTCGGGCTCTATACCGGCACCGATCCCGCCGATGCGCCTGAGATGATGGAAGTCATTGTCGATGTCATCAACGAGTCGGTGGAGACACTGACCGACGCCGAGATCGCGCGCGCCAAGGCGCAGATGAAGGCCGGCCTGCTGATGGCGCTGGAGAGCTGCAGTTCGCGCGCCGAACAGCTGGCGCGGCATATGCTGGCCTATGGCCGTCCGCTCACCGTGGAAGAGCTCGTCCAGCGCATCGACGATGTCAGCGTGGAATCCACCCGCGATGTCGCCCGTGGTTTGCTGACGCGTAGCCGCCCGGCCGTGGCGGCGCTTGGCAGCGGCCGGGGGCTGGACACGGCGGTGGCTTTTGCGGAAGGATTGACCCGCACCAAGGACAAGAGCCTGCTCCACTAGGCAGGCCAGGTCCGAGGTATCAGGGAGCGACCTATGGCCCTGTTTCGTTTGCCATCGAGCATGCCGGCGGCGTTGGCGCCGCGCGGCTACGGCGTCGCATTGCGCGCGCCCGTGATGAGCGATTTTCCGCAATGGGCCGATCTGCGTGAGCAGAGCCGTGGCTATCTCACGCCGTGGGAGCCGATCTGGCCGTCCGACGACCTGACGCGCTCCGGCTTCCGCCGCCGGCTGCGCCGCTATGCCGACGATGCGTCCGCCGACCGCGCCTATCCGTTCCTGGTGTTTCGCGAATCCGACGGCACGCTGCTGGGTGGCGTGACGCTGGCCAATGTGCGTCGGGGCATCGTCCAGGCCGGCACCATCGGTTACTGGGTCGGCCAGCCCTATAGCGGGCAGGGCGTGATGACGGCGGCGCTGCGGGTGCTGCTCCCGACCTTGTTCGGCGAATTGAACCTGCATCGCATCGAGGCGGCCTGTATTCCCACCAATCTGCCGTCGGTGCGGGTGCTGGAGAAATGCGGCTTCACGCGCGAGGGACTGGCGCGGCGTTATCTCTGCATCAATGGCATCTGGCAGGATCACCTGCTCTACGGCATGCTGCATGAGGACTTCCGCGGGTAGTCTTGCTGCAGCGCGATGTCTGGATGTGGCGCAGTGCGCGCATCGGTCCTGTCCCAAGCGCCTCGTTTAAGTGCCTTGGGTTCGCCGCCATTGCGCTGTTATAAGGCCCTGCGCAGGCCTGGGGCGGGGCAGCGCAAACGACTGAATTTCCGGGGATATCTTCATAATGCGCAACATTCGTTTGATGCCGATCAGCGGCCGCACCGGCGCGCTCCGCAGCATGCTGGTGATCACTGCGGCTAGCCTTTCACTGGCCGGCTGCGGTGGGGGCAGCATGTTCGGCGGTGGTTCGCCAAGCAGCGGCGGCGGCAGTCCGTCGATGACCGATCGCTTCACCCAGTTGTTTTCGGGCAAGTCCACCGAGGTCGGCGCGCCGCAGTCGCCGCAGACCGACGAGAACGACCTGACCTGTCCGAGCGTCAGCATCCGGCCGGGCGCGTCGACCTATGCGGTCGGTGCTGCGGGCAAGCCCGCGGTCGGCAACGATCTGGCTTTCCAGGCCACCATCACCCGGACGGCGCGCTCCTGCGATCTCAATGCTGGTCAGATCTCGGTCAAGATCGGCATCCAGGGCCGCGTCATCGTCGGGCCGGCGGGTGCGCCGGCAGCGGTGGATGTACCGCTGCGTGTCGCCGTGGTGCAGGAAGGCGTAACGCCGAAGACCATTGCCACCAAGGTATTCCAGACCAATGTGCAGATCGGTAGCGAGACCAGCGTGCCGTTCAGCCTGGTCGGCGAGGATCTCGTCTATCCCGCGCCGACAGGCACTGCAGGCGACTCCTACATCTTCTATATCGGCTTCGATCCGCAGGCCCTGAAGCCGGAGCCACGGGCGCGCAAGAAGCGCTAGGGCTCGTAGCCAACAAAAAAGCCGACGCGATCATCTCGCGCCGGCTTTTTCAGTTTGAAGTGCTTCGCTTAGTTCAGCTTGGAGCGAACCTCGCCGATACCCTTGGCAATCAGGTCGTCGGCCACCGAGCCCTTCACCGACTGCGACAGCACCGAGGCTGCGGCATTCACTGCGGCATCGGCTGCGGCTGCGCGAACGTCTGCGATAGCCTGGGCTTCCGCCAGTGCGATCTTGCCTTCTGCGCTCTTGGTGCGGCGAGCGACAAAATCTTCCATCTTGGTCTTGGCTTCGGCGGCAATGCGCTCGGCCTCTTCCTTGGCGGAGGTGATGATGTCCTGAGCTTCGCGCTCGGCCGCTGCATGACGCTTCTTGTAGTCGGCGAGCAGCGCAGCAGCTTCATCACGCAGACGACGGGCGTCGTCGAGTTCGTGCTTGATGCGGACGCTGCGGTTGTCGAGGGCCTTCAGGATGGTGCGGTGAATGCCGAACCAGCCGAACACGGCCATCAACAGGACGAAAGCGACGGCGACCCAGAATTCAGCTTGAAGTCCGAACATCGTTTATCCTTTCAGCGACGCGTCGAGCGCGGCGTTGACGGCGCCTGCATCCGGGTTCATGCCCGTCAGGCGTTCGACGATCGCCGAGGCCGTGTCCGCAGCGATGCTGCGCACATTGCCCATCGCCGTTGCGCGGGTGGCGGCGATGGTCTGCTCCGCTGCCGCAAGCTTGGTGGCAAGGCTCTCTTCGAGCTTCGCCTTGGCTGCTTCCTGTTCCGTATTGAGCTTCTCACGAACTTCGGTCGCCATCGACTGCGCCTTGGCGCGGGCATTGGCGAGTTCGGTTTCGTAAGCCTTCAATGCGGCGTCGGAATCGGCCTTGAGCTTGGCGGCTTCGTTCAGGTCCGTATCGAGAACCTGCTGACGCGCAGCAAGCACGCCGCCGACGCGGGGCAGCGCCAGACGCGACACGATCAGATAGAGCAAGCCGAACGCGATCGCGAACGACACCAGCTGTGAAGCGAAGGTGCTGCTCTCGAACGGCGGAAACGACGCCTTGTGACCACCATCTGCCGCGGTGTGCGCGGCAGTTCCGTGATCGGCGCCCTTGGATTTGCCCTGACCTTCAGCCACAGCAGTCTCCTTATCGATCGGAAGCACGCCCTCGATGGAGCGGCAACCGGATCTGTTTTCAGCTTAGACGGCGAACAGCAGCAGCAGCGCGATCAGCAGCGAGAAGATGCCGAGCGCTTCAGTCACGGCGAAGCCGAAGATCAGGTTAGCGAACTGGCCCTGGGAAGCCGACGGATTGCGGAGCGCACCGTTGAGGAACTGGCTGAAGATCATGCCGACGCCGATGCCAGCGCCACCCATGCCGAGACAAGCAATGCCGGCGCCGATGTACTTCGCTGCGATGGGATCCATAGTAAAACTCCTTCTTGGGATAGGGATTTAGACGGTTGAGGGTGAATTCCGCCAGGACACTAAGAAGCGATGGTTAGTGGCCCGGATGAAGCGCGTCGTTGAGATAGATGCAGGTCAGGATCGTGAACACGTAGGCCTGCAGGAAGGCGACCAGTATTTCCAGCGCGGTTAGCGCCGTGGTCATGGCCAGCGGCAGCACCGAACCGAAAACACCCACGGCACCGAGCGCGCTGAGCGATGTCACGAAGCCGGCGAAAACCTTCAGCGTGATGTGGCCGGCCAGCATGTTGGCGAACAGACGAACCGAATGCGACACCGGGCGGGACAGGAACGAGATCACCTCGATCACCGTGACCAGCGGCAGGATGTAAATCGGAATGCCGTGGGGCACGAACAGCTTGAAGAAGCCGAGACCGTTCTTGTAGAGGCCGTAGAGCAGCACGGTCAGGAACACCATCAATGCCAGCGCAACGGCGACGATCAGATGGCTGGTGACGGTGAATGTATAGGGAATGATGCCGATCATGTTTGCCGTGAGGATGAACATGAACAGCGAGAACACGAACGGGAAGAACTTCATGCCCTCTTCGCCGATGCTACTGCGCACCGTATCCGACACGAATTCGAAGGACAGCTCGGCGACCGACTGGAAACGGCTCGGGATCAGCGCGCGACCGGCACTGCCACCCAGCATCAGCAGCGACACGACGGCGACGGCGCCGAACATATAGGCCGACGAGTTGGTGAAGGCGATTTCCTGATTGCCGATATGGCCCAGGGTGAAGATCTTGTGGATCTCAAATTGATGGATCGGATCGGCCATCCACGTCGGTCTTTCAATTCGGCCGGAATGTCCGGCGTTTCCTTGCCGGACAGCCGGCACTCAAATACTGCGCCAAGGACGCAGAGGTCTTGGGCGCGAATTTCTTATTCCGCTTTTTTCCCGACGCCAGCCGAGCGCATCACGTTCATCACGCCGGCGACGAAGCCAAGCAGCATGAAAACGATCAGCCCCCACGGCGATGTCGACAGCAAACGATCGAAGCCCCAGCCCAGAATCGTTCCGACGACGACGCCCGCGACCAGTTCCGAAGAAAGACGGAGACCCACCGCCATGGCCGATGCCCTGGACTGCGCGTTTCCGCTTCCAGTTTCGGATTGGTCAGTCTGGAGTTTGCGCTCATCCTGAAGTTTGGACAGACGCTGATTCAGACTTCCGAGCCTTGCGGAAAGCGCAGCCTCATCGGGAGACGATTTGCCATCACGTCCGCGTCCACTGTCATCGTCCCGTGTGCCGTTTGTCATGCTTGCGACACTCGAAATAACGCTGCAAATGCTGGAAATAACGCCCCGTCACCCTTCAAAGCCGGGCGGACCATACTTAGCGCATCTTGCCAAGTCAAGATTCGCTGATCGCCTGTTAGTCCTTTGATTCACTTGATTTTATTGGCGAAATTCGAATCCCGCTGCGCGGGATCGCCGCAGCGCAAGAATGACTTTCGAGGTGATCTATCTTGCACGGCGCAGGGCGCTCTGTTGGAGTGCCGCAGAGTTTGAAAACGCCTCTGCCGGAGCCCGGAATGTCTCAAGAGATCGACTACTATTTTTCGCTGCCATCGCCCTGGGCCTATATCGGCCACGCGCCCTTTCGCGATCTCGTAAGTACTTACGATCTCAAGGTGAATCACAAGCCAGTCTTTCTCGGCGAGTTGTTCTCGGAAACCGGCGGCCTGCCGCTCGGCAAGCGTCATCCGGTGCGGCAGCGCTACCGGATGCTTGAATTGCAGCGCTGGCGCGACAAGCGCGGTCTCGATTTTCATCTGCAGCCGAAGAACTGGCCATTCGATGGCCGACTCGCCGATGGTCTGGTGATTGCGGCGCTCGAAGCCGGGTACGATCCCGACCCGTTCCTGCGCCGGGCATTTCCTGCGGTCTGGGAAGATCAGCTCAATCTCGGCGATGCTGCAGTGCTGACCAAATTGGCAGATGATTCGGGACTGCCGGGCGCGAAACTGGTGGACCGCGCGGGGTCGAGCGATGTGGCCGCCAAATACGAACAGAACCGTCAGGACGCGATTGCGTCCGACGTGTTCGGCTCGCCCGCCTATGTGCTCAATGGCGAAGTATTTTGGGGCCAGGACCGGCTCGAATTGCTGGCTGATGCGTTGAAAGCGAAGCGGGCGCCTTTCAAATCTCAGATCTGAGCACATTTGAGAGTACGAGCGGCTATCGCCGCGAACTCGCAACGCGGAGCATCTTCATGAAGAATGCTGTGGTGCGTTTTGCCTCCCCCGGACAGCCCATGCGGTATGCCGCGCGGGTCGGCGCGGTTCTGATGGCCGGGATCGTCAGTGCATCTGCGCAGACCCTCCCGGACATCGAGAATGGCCGTTATGCGCTGTCGCCGATCGCCGAAGGCGTCATTCGCCTGGATACCCGCACCGGCACGGTTTCGACATGCACGGATAAGGGATCCGGCTGGGCCTGCTATGTCTTGCCGGATGAACGTGCCGCGCTCGATACCGAGATAGGGCGGCTGCAGAAGGACAACGACAGACTGAAGGCGGAGCTTGCGCAGCGTGGTCCAGCCGTCGCCGGCAAGACCGATGAAGCGCTCCCGAAGCAGGATTCGCTGAAGCCCGGGAAGCCGGGGATTGCGGATGGCGAGAGAAAGATCGAGATTCCGCTGCCCAGCGAACGCGACGTCGATCGGGTGATGACCTTTGTCGAAAATGCGTGGCGACGCCTTGTCGAGATGGCCGGCCGCATCCAGCGCGATTCAAGCGGAAAAATCTGAACGCAGGCGGTTTCGCTGCGAATGGCCGTGCTCACGTAATTGATTGGTATGATTCGCCCAGAGAGGAGCGCTTGATGCCGAGATTTTATTTCGATCTGGTCGACGGCACGACTGTGCCCGACACTTCCGGGCAGGTGTTGCGGGATCAATTGCTGGCCGCGGAGGTCGCGGACAAGCTCGCAGGCGATATCTACAAGGTCAGGCCTGAGCTCCGCGGCAAGCACTTCGTCATTTCCGTCCGTAACGAGGAGGGCAACGAGATTCACCGCGCAGATGTGATCGGCTCCGACGATTAACGCAGGGCGCTTATTTGCGGTCGAGCTCGATGTCGTCGCCGTCGCCATGGATGGTGTCGCGAGAGGTCTGATCGGTCTTGTCGGCGTCTTTGATGACAGCTTTCTCCTGCGTGCGCTCTTTGTCCTTGCGTGGCCCCGGCCCCGGAATGTCTCTTGATGTTTTAGGCTTCACGGCGTTTTCCCTTGTCGATTTTGGTTGAAGTGGGAACGCCAACTCGGCGTTTTGGTTCATCAGTCAAGGTGTAATTGGCCAAGAGGTGGACTTCATGACATCTGCCAGATCCATCACGCGCAGCGCGCCGTCTTCAGTTCGTGTCGGGACCGTGATGTCGTCGCTGCTGACGGTGCAGACATCCGGTGCCGGCTTCATCGACATCACCCGCGAGGTCGGCAAATTCCTGAGCGAGATCGGCGCCCGGGAAGGTGCGTTGACGCTGTTCATCCGCCACACCTCAGCGTCGCTCACCATCCAGGAAAACGCCGATCCCGCCGTGCTGGCCGATCTCATGACAACGCTCGATCGTCTGGCGCCTCAGGATTTCAAGTGGACGCACGATACGGAAGGACCCGACGACATGCCGGCGCATGTGCGCACCATGCTGACCGCGACCTCGCTGCATGTGCCGGTGCTGTCCGGTGAACTCGCGCTCGGCACCTGGCAGGGGATTTATCTGATCGAGCATCGCACCCGTCCGCACCACCGTGAGGTGGTGCTGCAGTTCGTAGGGGCGGCGGATTGATCCATCCTGGCGTTGAAGTGGCCAGCAGGTTCACGACGGGAAGCGTCATTCTGACCATCTAGAGCGGTTCACGAATTTATTGAATCTGGAGGGATTCCGGTTCATCGGCGA
>NZ_JBGMOE010000009.1:0-2655 GCF_041424195.1 Tardiphaga sp.
CCTTGCGGAGCCTGAATCAGATCATCCCTCTGAGATCAATGGGTCCTGAGCCTAACGGCGAGCTTGTCGGCGACTATATTGCCCTCGATCCGTCACGTGCACATCAGGCGACGCTCAGTGCAGCCGCATTGGGATACGGTCCGTTCGACGCTTACACGATCAACCTGCGCGCTCAGCAGGTCCGCAACACCAACGGGAATAAGCCCCCGAAGATTCCGTCGTGGCAAGGCGGCATAGGGTTGACCCACACGCTCGAGCTTGGGGGCGCGAGCACCCTAAAGTCGCACGTCGAACTTCTCTACCGTGGGAAGTTTCAGTATCGCATATTCAACGACGGCGCTCGTGACGTAGTTCCAGCTTACACACTCGTGAACGCCAACTTCACGTATCAACCTTCCGATACGCGCTGGACGCTCGGCCTTACCGTCACGAACTTGTTTGACAAAGCCGCCATCGCGTCGCGGTACTCAAACCCCTTCGGGAGCTTTACAACCAGTGACATGTACGTGCCGCCGCGTCAGGTCATCGGATCGGTGAAGTATGCATTCTGAGGTCTGCCAACTGGACCCGGTCGACGTCATTCCGGCGCCCGGCCAGTTGGCGGCCCTATCTATGCAGCATGTGCTGACCATGTATGCCGGAGCCGTCACCGTTCCCCTGCTGATTGCGTCTGCTTTGCGGCTCAGTCAGCAGGACGCGGCCTACCTCGTGAGCGCAGATTTGTTCGCATGTGGTATCGTCACGCTCATCCAGAGCCTCGGGATAGGGTCCTTCGGCGCAAGGGTTCCCGTCGTCATGGGAGTGACGTTCGTCGGTGTCATGCCGGCCATTGCAATTGCACAACAACCCGGCCTCGGCTTGCCGGGAGTTTTTGGCGCTTCGATTATGGCTGGTCTGCTGGTCATGCCGCTTGCCGGCATGGTTGGCAGGTTTCGCAACTTGTTCACGCCTGCCGTCACCGGCACAGCCATGCTGCTTATTGGCCTATCTTTGATGAGTGTCGCGGTGGACTGGGCTGCCGGGGGTGCGGAAGCGTCTGATTATGGCGCTCCGCGTAACCTGGCGATTGCGGCGTTGACCGTTGTCACCATTCTGGTCTGCTCGCGCCTTCTGCGAGGTTTTGGCGCTAACTGTGCCATTCTGATTGGGATGTCCGCAGGGTACCTGGTGGGGTGGCTGGCTGGCATGGTCAATCTTGAAAACATCGCCAGCGAGCCAGTCGTCCGCCTTGTCACTCCTTTTCACTTTGGTGTGCCCGTGTTCGACCCTGTCGCGGTGATTTCGATGATCATCGTGCTGATGGTTACGATGGTGGAATCGAGCGGTATGCTGACCATGCTCGGCGAGATTGTCGACCGGCCAATGGACGATAAACGTCTTGAATCCGGGCTGCGCGCGGATTGCATCGGTGCGGTTGTCGGCGGCCTATTCAACAGCTTTCCTTACACTTCATACGCACAGAACATAGCTCTGGTCAGCCTCACTGGCGTCCGCAGCCGATTTGTATGCGTCGGTGCGGCCGTCATCATGATGGCGCTGGCGCTTCTGCCGAAGCTCTCGACCTTGGTCGCGGCCATCCCGCCCAGTGTCTTGGGAGGAGCGGCGCTTATTCTCTTTGGCATGGTTGCGGTCTCCGGCATCCGATCGTTGGCCGCCGCTGGTCTCGACAAATCGCGCGATCAGATGTTGATTGTCGCAACCAGTCTCGCCATCGGCCTCATACCGAGCATGTCGCAACGTTTTTTCGCGCATGTTCCGGACGCTCTGGCTCCATTCACACACAGTGGCGTGCTGCTGGGTATCCTCACTGCGGTCGCCCTCAGTTTTTTCCTTAGACGCCAGGAAATTCCAGGTGCTGCAGCTGTGGCGCCGCCAGCAAACCCTGAAACCATTCTGGCATGATTGATCGGCCAGTCCACGGAGAGTTGAAATGAAGTTTGATGGTAATCCCATCCCGGTGATCGACATCTCTGCTGCGGTGAGCGGCTCAGAATCGGGAAAGCAGGCAGTTGCCGACAAGGTTGGCGCCGCCGCTCGCAGCATCGGGTTCCTGGTCATCTCAGGTCATGGCGTTTCCGAGGCGGTCATCGAGGCGGCTTCTGCTGCGTCGCGCCGGTTTTTTGATCTGCCACCAGAGCGCAAAGCTGCTTATCGGTCCGGTGATCCCGAGATCTATCGGGGCTACTTTGGCATGGAAACGGGAAATCTCGCAGCCACCATCGGCGACAAACAGGCCAAGCCGGATCACCGAGAGTACTTCAACTTCGGCCGCTTCGAAATAAATTCCGGCGATCCGTACTATCAGACAGAAACAGCGCATCGGATATTCAAAGAAAATATCTGGCCTGAGGCGGATGTTCCTGAGTTTAAGCCGGCTTTGATGGCCTATTACAAGGAAATGGAGCGCCTTGGGAACCTCCTCATGGAGCTTTGCGCACGCGCCCTTGAACTCTCGCCGGATTGGTTTGTCGACAAGTACGACAAGCACATAACCAACATGGTTGTAACCAATTATCCCGATCAACCCGAAGAACTCGAGCTGGGCCAGCTCCGGGCAGGTGCGCATACTGATTACGGAGGCCTGACGCTCCTGAAGACTGAGGTGAGAACACCGGGAATAAAAGGGGCCACGGATCGGCCGGTAGCACCGGATTA
>NZ_JBGMOE010000010.1:0-21828 GCF_041424195.1 Tardiphaga sp.
CAAAGGGGTCAAAATTGGACGCCGATCCGGGGTCAAATTTGAACGCCGATTGACATCTTGAGATCGATCCGGGCGCCATCAGAGAGCTCTACTGGCTCCCAACGCGAACGAGTGGCAATACTTCATTGAGGGTGAATCCGAAATGACCGTGTTCCTCGCAGCAGGGAGCAGTGACGGATGAATTTGAGGCGGGCGACGTCGGCTATGTTCCGATGGGCGCGGGGCGCTACATCTGAAACACAGGTAAAGGCTTGCTGCGCGTTCTGGTTGGATTTGCATCTCGATTCTCCGAGGCGCAGACCTTCCCGTTTTGCGGTGTGATGCCCATTGCGACCGTATGCCCCGAGGTGGGTTTATGCGACGAGACGTCCTTAACGCGCGAAACATAGTTAATTCGGGGCGTAGGGACATTAATTCGAGGCGCAGCTACCAAGCTTCAGATCGTCGGGCTCGGTTCTGGCTCTGAACAATATGTGCTGCGGGGCGATTGAAAATCGGGTTCGTTCTTTATCTTCAGCTATCGAAACAACGACCTTGTCGCGATAGAGTCCGTCAATCGTTCATCTGACCACATGATCGGAAGGAAGATCTTTGCAGCGGGATCCTCGCTCACCCCCGAACAGGCCGCGGATCCCGCCGTTGACCTGAAGTCGTGTGCGGCGTAGCAACGCTGAAATCGCCTATGTATCCTCCGTTCCGCGGGATAGAAGCCCTTCGGAAAATGCGCGATGAAGTAAGCAACCGCCATGAACCCCGAGAGAACGAAAGCGGCATACCTGGTTTTTAAACCAATCGGGAACAGGAACCCACCGATCAGCTCAATGACGCCTTCCGGTCAACGGCAATCGTTGTGGCTGCGGTCCCGATCGGGGTTATCTGGCAACCAGCCCGCCGAAGAGAATCCGGACGGCGGCACGCATCCGCTTTTCGTCGGCCTCGACGTCGATCGGACGGCGATAGATGATCGATCTCATCGCGGAGCTGACGACGATGCTGAGATAGGCTTCCGCAGCGGCCGCGCTATCGACTTTGCAGAGCCCCTTTCCGGCCATTTCATCGAACAAATGCTCGACGCGACCGGTCAGCCGCGACCAGCCCTCGCGAAAGGCGAGTTCTCCGAGTTCTGGAAAGCTTGCCGATTGCGCTGCGAGAATGCGGACGACCGCGTTGGCACCCTTGCTCGCGCTGGTTGCAATCAGTTGGCGCCCGAGTTCGACAAGCTGCTTTTCGAACGACGCGACGTTTTTGCCGGTGCGCGTGATTTCGGCCGCAGCGGCGAGCGGGGCTATCCACCGACCGATCTCCCGCTTGAGCACGGCTTCGAAAAGGCCACGCTTGTCCACGTACTGACCGTAGACGGTTGGCTTGCTGACCCGAGCCGCTTCCGCGACGGCGTCGATCGAGGTCGCGTCGAAGCCACGCTCGAGAAAAAGTTCGGTCGCGCAGTCCAGCAGCCGAAGATCGCGTTCGATCGCCGCGGATTTCGTTGGCCGCCCGCCGCGTGACTTCACGGTCTTTTCCGACGCCGTTCGCGGTCGCGCTACCGCAGTCCGAGCCATGAGGCTGCTCCTATGAAACTGATCCGATATCGTAACACCTTCGATCAACGTCCAAAACCTTTCGCTGTGGAGAACCGCCTCATCGACAAATGACGGTTTGCCGTCCGGTCCGATGTTGAGAGGTCGGCCTCATTCTGGCGGCGAGGCGATCATCAGGGCGAGCGCATCAGCGAGCTTCCGCGAGAAGGCGTTGTCCGACCGCGTGCTGGGCAAATCGCCCCGGAACATCCGGCCGACGACATGCCTCAATGATGCTCCAAGCAGCATATCGGCAACCGTCGATGGATCAATGTCGTCCCGGACACGTCCGCGTCTGCGTTCCCCCGATAGATACGAGTTCGTCGCCGCCGATAGGGCTGCAACCGGTGCTTCCCGAAGCAGCCATTCCCGGTGATGGGGAAGAATGCTCACGTCGGCCATCGCCGCGATCAGGGGACCCATGATTCCTTCGTAATAACGCACCGCCGTCGAAGTGATCCGGCGAAGGCCCGCCTCGACGGAATCGGCGGTCCCGGAAATTTCGTCCAGTACGGCGGCGTCCGGAGCGTTTCGCCGCTGCAGCGCATCCAGAATTAGGTCTTCCTTGGTCGGCCAATATTTGAAGATCGTGGCTTCCGACACCGCAGCGAGGTCGGCGAGCTTGCGGGTCGTGATCCGGGCGATGCCGAGGTCGAGGATCGCCCGCTCCGTCGTGCGAACGATAAGGTCCCGCGTAGCGGTCGATTGCGGGCGCCTTCGCACTTCGCGCTGCGGCGGCTTGGCCCTTACTCCCGTCCCCATCACGTCCGGTTGCCCCATGCATGGACGCCGTGCAGGAAGATGTCGACCGACGTCTTGATGCGCTGTGTCATTTCCGGACCGCTCGTCAAGCTCCCGAAATGAGCGTTGAACAGATGGTGCTCAATCGTGAGGCCAAAAAATTGCTCGGCGGCTGTTTGAAGGTCGATGAGCCCCAGATCATTGCTATGTCGTTCGTCTATCCTCTCGATCAGCGCTATCGCCGGTCGCGACGCGGAATCGATGAAAAAGAGGCTGAGGTCGGGCCATCGGTGGCTCTCGGTGATCACTATACGCTGCAGGTCGACCGAGACGGGGTGAAGCCAGCACTGTGCCAGATGTCGCGCGAGGTCTTCGAGCGATGCTCGCAGGTCTCCTTTGCACGCTTCGTGGGTGCGGACCGACTCTTGCCAATGCGCCATACGATGTTCGATCACGGCACGGAAAAGGGCGGTCTTGCCCGCGTACCTGGCATAGATCGTACGTTTCGATGCCTTCGCGATCTCACCGACCAATGCCCGGTCGTAGCCCGCGCGCAGGAACACTTGCGTCGCCGAGCGGGGGATGCGCTCAGCCGTATTTTCCGTCGTCGGAGCGCTCTGTCCGGCCGGATAATTCTCTGGCTGAATTTGCCGTCTCACGATCGGTCTCTTGTTCTCACTTGCGGGCGAGCGAATGCTTCGCTATTTGACAATACCATACCGTTTCGTTTAGTTATGTCAATTCTCACGGAGTGATCGTATTGATGAGCAGAGATTCGTCGCCACGGAATGTCGTCAATAGCGTAGCCTCGGTAGCACCTGCGGTGCCTCGCTGTCCTGTGCCGTTCGCTCTGGTCTTGGCAGTGCTTGGCGTCGGCTGGGCGACGTCCAGCACCGCGACAGCGCAACCCGCCAGCCCGCCACCGCCTGCAGTGGGTATTGTGGTCGCTGCCCCCGTGGCTATTACCGAAACAAACGAGGTCAATGGCCGCATTCAAGCGCTCGGCCGGGTCGAACTGATCGCACGTGTCACCGGTTTTCTGAATGAACGCAGTTTCGGAGAGGGGGCCGACGTCAAGAAGGGCGATTTGCTGTTTCGCTTGGAAAGGCCACCATTCGAAGCCGATACCGAAGCGAAGCGGGCGGCCGTGGCCCAGGCTCAGGCGCAGTTCGACAATGCCGACTTGGCCCTGAAGCGCACCAACGCGCTGCTGCCGACGTCGGCCGTGAGCCAGAGCGCAGCCGACAATGCCACAGCGGCACAAAAGACTGCCGCGGCGCAACTCCGGCTCGCGAAGGCGCAATTGCAGCAGTCGGAAATCAACCTCGATTACACCGAAATCAAAGCGCCGATTGATGGGCGCGTCGGACGTGCGTCCGTCACCGTCGGTAACGTCGTCAGCCCTTCGACCGGAAGTCTGGCAACCGTCGTCAGTCAGGATCCGATGTACGTCACCTTTCCGATCTCCGCGCAACGACTGGTGCATATCTACAAGCAGATCGATGGCGAACAGGGGTTTGACGGGATCCGGATGCGCCTCAAATTTCCGGACGGGCAAATCTACGGGCAGACTGGGAAACTCGATTTCGTCGATATCAACGTTGCGCGCGACACCGACTCGATCGTCATGCGCGGAACGATCGCCAATCCTGCTTTGCCGAGCGGTCGCCGCGAATTGACCAATGACCAGTTGGTCCGGGTCGTGCTGGAATCGGTGCAGACGCATCAGGTCTTGGCCATTCCACGGGCGGCCGTGCTGACCGACCAGCAAGGCGACTATGTGTATGTCGTTGGCGACGGCGATATCGTCCAGCAGCGTCGGCTCAAGCTCGGTCAATCGACGGCACAGAATGCGTCCGTCATCGAGGGGCTGAAGGCTGGCGAGCGCGTGGTGGTCGAGGGAATTCAGCGAGCCCGCCCGAACATCCGCGTCACGGCTGAGCCGGTTGCCGCGCGGCCAACCGAAGGGAAGCCAGTCAAGTGATTTCCTCGGTATTTATCGACCGGCCTCGCTTGGCCATCGTCATCGCCATCGTGATGAGCCTCGCAGGTGGTCTGGCACTGATGCGGATTCCCGTCGCGCAGTTACCCGACATCGTGCCGCCCCAGGTAGAGGTTACCGCCATGTATCCCGGCGCGTCCGCCGAGGTTCTGGAAGCAACCGTCGCCCAACCGATCGAGTCGAAGGTCGTCGGCGTCGATAAAATGCTTTATATGAAAAGCTCCAGCGGCAACGACGGCGCTTATACGCTGACTGTGAGCTTTGCGCTCGGCACAGACGCGGACATCAATACGGTCAACGTCAACAATCGGGTTCAGACCGCGCTGTCCCAGCTTCCGGCCGAAGTTCGGGCGCTGGGCCTGACTGTCCGCAAGAAGTCGTCGTCGATCCTGCAGTTCGTCAACATCTACAGTCCCGAACAGAAGTTCGACACGCTGTTTATGACGAACTATGCGGTCATCAATGTCATGGACGAATTGTCCCGCACGCCTGGTGTCGGACAGGCCTTGTTGTTCGGTCGTATGAACTACTCGATGCGGATCTGGTTCGATATCGACAGGCTGTCGAGCCTCGGCCTGGCACCGTCCGATGTCGTCAAGGCTGTTACCGCCCAAAATACTCAGGCGGCGGTCGGCCGTATCGGCGCGCGGCCGGTACCGGATGATCAGAAATTCCAGATGAACCTGCAAACGCAGGGAAGGCTCACGACACCGGAAGAATTCGGCACCGTGTTGTTGCGGGCAAATCCGGACGGTTCGGTGCTTCGTGTCGGTGATGTCGCTCGGCTGGAACTGGGCGCGCAGAACGAGGACGCAGAGGCGCGGCTCAATGGCAGTCCGGCCATTGGCATCGGCATGTTCCTGGCACCAGGCGCCAACGCGCTCACCACGGCCGCCGCAGTCAACGAAAAGCTGAAGGCGCTGCAGAGCCGATTCCCCGAAGGCATGAAGGCGGGGGTCATCTATGATTCTACCGATTTCGTGCGGGACACGATCGAAGCTGTCGTTCACACACTAATTGAAGCGTTCGTCCTCGTTGCCCTGGTTGTTTTCATCTTTCTGGGTAACCTCCGTGCGACGATCATTCCGATCGTCGCGGTTCCGGTCAGCCTGATCGGCACATTCGGCATGTTGCTGGCGCTCGGCTATTCGGCCAATACTGTCTCGCTCCTCGCTTTGGTTCTCGCGATCGGCATCGTGGTGGATGACGCCATCGTCGTTGTCGAGAACGTCGAGCGTGTCATGGAGGAGGAGCCCGGCCTGTCTCCGGCTGATGCCACCAAGAAGGCGATGGCGCAGGTGACTGCTCCGATCATCGCCATCACGCTCGTCCTGCTGTCCGTGTTCGTGCCGATCGGCTTCATTCCCGGCATCTCGGGCGAGCTGTTCCGCCAGTTTGCCGTGACGATCAGCGTCTCCATGCTGATTTCCGCGATCAACGCCCTGACCCTCTCGCCAGCACTCTGTGCCATTGTATTGCGCCACGGTGCTCCGAAGCGCGGCGTGATGGGATGGCTCAGCAATCGCATCGACGGCATACGTGACACCTATGCCTGGCTGGTCGGCAAGACGCTCCGTTTTTCCGTTATGTCGATCGTCATCGTGATCGTCAGCGGCGTTGGAATTACCGGGCTCGGATCGATCACCCCCACCGGATTTCTGCCCGAGGAAGATCAGGGCGCGTTCTTCGTGAATGTGCAGCTGCCGGATGCCGCATCGGTCTCGAGATCGAGCGAGGTGGTGAGGGAAGTCGAGCAGACCATACAGAAGATGCCGCAGGTGCAGAGCGTAATCTCGATCATCGGCTTTTCGCTCCTCGACAATTTCTCCGCAAGCAACAACGCCTTCATGATCGTCAGGCTCAAGCCCTTTACCGACCGCAAGGCGGTCGCCGACAAAGTGCAAACGCTCGTTGGCGAAACCTTCGTTGCCGTGCAGAAGATTCGTTCGGCGATGATCCTGCCGTTCAATCTGCCGGCCGTGGTCGGTCTTTCGACCAGCGGTGGCTTCGAATACATGCTCGAGTCCCTCGAAGGCGCGGATCCGACGACCCTCGGCGCCGTGACCAACGTTTTGCTCGACAAAGCCAACCAAGATCGGCGTCTGACGCGTGTATTCAGCACCTATGGCGCGAGTTCACCGTCGTTGTTCCTGGACATCGATCGCGAGAAAGCCCAGCAATTGGGCGTGGGCATCAACGAAATTTTTTCCACGCTGCAGAGCACGCTTGGCGGGCTCTACATCAACGACTTCAATCTGTTCGGCAGAACCTGGCAGGTCAATCTGCAAGGCGATGCTTCGGGCCGACGAGACATTCCCGCGCTTTGGGACATCTATGTCCGGAATGCGAGCGGCGGAATGGTCTCCTTGCAGTCCATCGCGAGCCTGCGGACCATTACCGGTCCCGCAGTCATCACGCGCTACAACAACTATCGAGCCGTCACGATCAACGGATCGCCGGCGCCGGGTGTAGCGACCGGCGAGGCCGTCAAGGCGATGGCCGAACTTTCAGCGAGCGTGCTGCCAAGAGGCTTTGGCTACGAATGGACAGGCACGGCCTATCAAGAGCAGAAGGCCCAAGGCCAGACGACGATCATCCTGGGTCTGGCCCTGCTGTTTGCCTATCTTTTTCTCGTCGCACTCTACGAAAGCTGGATCATTCCCGTTCCTGTGTTGCTTTCAGTCTCGGTCGGCGTTCTCGGGGCATTCGTGGGCATCGTGCTGGCCCGCATGACGCTCGACCTGTATGCCCAGATCGGTCTTGTCGTCTTGATCGCGTTGGCGGCCAAGAATAGCATTCTGATCATCGAGTTCGCGAAGGAGCAGCGTGAGGCCGGGCTCAGCATTCGCGAGGCGGCCGAGCTCGGGGCGAAGCTTCGTTTCCGCGCGGTGATGATGACGTCGATCGCGTTCATCCTTGGCCTTGTGCCGCTGGTATGGACGAATGGCGCATCGATGATGGCACGGCAAAACGTCAGTACGCCGGTGTTTGTCGGCATGATTGCTGCGAGCTCGCTCGGCATATTCCTAATCCCCATGCTTTATGTCGCATTCCAGTCCATGCGTGAACGTCTGAAGTCGATGATCGGCAAAAGGCAGAAGCATCATGAGCATACGGAGCGCCCTCATGCATGAGCAAGGGCCCGCAACGGTTCCGCGCGCACGCGCACACCATCAACTTAGCATGCCGCGCTCGGTGTTGGGAAGGCGCGCGGCAGTTTTGGCCTGTGCGAGCCGTCGGGCACATCGTGGTCGTTTTAGTGCTGCGAAGGACTGGCTGAGACTCTCGCTCCTCGGCGGATTGCTCCTCACCTTCAGTTGCCTTCTGTTGATGTCTGATGTTTTGAGGATGGCGGTGGTTGGCGATTCTCCGGGTGTTGCGGCCATGCTCGCTGGCATGACGATAGCGATCTTTTTGATCAAAATTGCAGAAAGGCGCCTCTACCTGGATTGGCTGACTTATGGAGCTTTCGGAATCGGCATCGGATATGCGCTGGTTGCGATATCCACTTATAGCGATAGCTGGTCGCCACTATGTTTGATCGCCCTCATGATTGCGTCCGGGGCAACTCGTCTCTGGATTGGTTTGACGATGCCGTATTGCTCGGGACGCTGGATGCAATCTTCTGGCTATGTGGCGATCATCGGCGCGGCATTCGTGGGCATCGGATACCTGCTGGAAACTCCAATTCGCCCGAACGCCATTGTCGGCGGTGACCTTCTGTTTCAAGGCGTTGCCATTGTTGGCCTCGGGCTGTCTCTCACCGATGCGCGTGGGGCCCAGAAACGATCGTCCTGCTAGGAGCGAAACCCGATGCCGTGGAAATCCATTGCCGTATTCGTCGGCATCAACGCGTTGCCCGACACCGCACTGCGCTATGCTGTGCAACTCGCTGAGCGATATGGAGCGCATTTGATCGGGTTGCATGTCGTGCCACCCGTCGAAGACGGACACCCGGCGGATGGCTTCGCGAGAGGACACGACGCAATCGCCAAGATCATCGCGCGGCAAAAAGCAGAGGAGCGACAGGCGAGAGAAGTGGCGTTGGATGCGTTCACCGCGGCAATCGCTACAAAAGACATTTCCGCAGAATTCCGCATTATCGGTCGAACCGAGGCCAGAAGGAAGCGGTTCTAAACGCTCTCCACGTCGATCTGGTTGTTATCGGCGCTGCCGCAACGATCGTTCTGCCAAGCGGTATGTCCGCCGAGATCTGCTGTTTCTTGCCTCGGGCGTGCCATCTGATCGTGCCGGAAGAATGGAAATTCGACCGCATCGGAGAGCACGTCACGATCGGCTGGAATGCGAGCCAACAAGCGCGGCGAGCGGTGATCGACGCACTTCCGCTGCTGAAGGACGCGATCTCGGTGTCCGTCGTGATTGTCGATCCAGAGACCAATGACAGCCATGGTCAACAGCCGGGCAGCGACATCGCGCGCTATCTTGCTCGACATGGTGCCGCGGTGACAGTCGCGCAAACCGCGTCCAATGGCGAAACGATCGCTAACGCGCTCTTGCGGCAGGCACGAGACTGCGAAAGCGATCTCATCGTGATCGGCGCGTACAGTCACAGCAGGACTGGAGAACTCATTTTCGGTGGCGTGACCCGCTCTCTGACGCGCCACGTCGCGATCCCGACACTCATTGCTCACTAGATGCCAGGTCGCCTATAGCGAGTTTTGTGTATTCAGGAGATCTCTTCGAGCGGGCGGTTCGCGACGATCCTGTTCTGCGGATTGCCCTCGCGATGCACCGTACCTGTAGGCTGCTCCACCAGGCAGAGGCGGTCCAGCAGTCCAAAGAGCCTCGCTCTACGTGAAAGAGACGCCCCATGCAGACGCCGTCGCACCGTCGAATCCTCCACTCAACGCAACGGGTCATCGCTCCGTGACGGACAGAGGCTGCCCTCAGTGCAGGCCAGCCACGGCGTCATCGCCCATCGGGAGGGAATGTCGCCACGCCGAGCCTGTCGCGGCTTTGTTGAACCCGAAGTCGTAGAGGTTTTGCATATAGGCTGTGTCGAACTCCGAACGTTTGTTCGAAGGATAGTCCCGCTCGATATACGACAGGGCGAACGAAAGGCCGTTCTGCTTGGCGAATTCGTAGGTCGAAAAAATGATCGAGCGCGTCTGGCTCTTTGTGACGGAGGAGATACTTCGCGAAGCCACGTCGAGCGACGAATTCCTGACCAGCGTGAATTCCGGCTCGATCTTGTTGTTGACCAGTAGATACATATCGACCTGCGCGTTCCGCGCTGGAGACTGGCGACGGAGCAGGTACTGGTCCGGAAGCGTGAGGATCGGCGCGTTCACGCCTCCGTCGACGTGCATTTCCTGGACGTGCTTCCCGCCTGCCTCCGCTTGGATCAGCATCGGCGGGAAGATCAGCGGGAGACTGGCGGATGCCGTCATGACGTCCTGGGCCAGTTCGAGAGCGGCCGGTGTGGCGACCGATGCGATTCTGCCCATGTCCCAAATCGCAGTCCGCTGCGTGTCCAGATCGGTGGTGACTATGTAAAGGCGTCGTCCCTTGGGGTGCTCGCGGGCGATCTCCCGTAATACATCTGCATCGACATATCGGCAGACGAGGCTGCGTAGCCGTGTATTGCCGGCAAGACCGGCGCCGAAAACGGCGCGTAGCAGATTCGAGTCGTCCAGCAGGCTTTCCGCGATTCCGCTGGTGTAGACTTCCCGGAGCACGCCATCATAGGCTGGGCCCAGGAAGGCGAAAGGAGCGATCAAGCCGCCGGTGCTGACGCCGGAGACGATCGAGAATGACGGCCGGTTTCCTGTTGCGGTCCATCCGTTGAGCACACCGACGCCGTAGGCGCCGTCAGCGCCTCCGCCGGATAAAGCGAGATAGCTCACACGCGGTCCTGCCAGCGGCGTGTCTGCGAAGCGCGAAAGCGGATCGTCCGCGTACCGACGCAGATCGCGGAGACCGAGGACAGTGGATGAGCGCGCTTCCTGTTCTGTGTAGGGTATGCGCGCGACCGACGCGCAGGCGGCAAGTGCCAGGCAAAGACCTGCCGCGATGCAGGCACGAAACGAAATGCTGGTCGTGCGGGATCCGGATGATGGATCGTTCGACGGTCGTCGACGGAAGGGCATGATATTGGCGGGCGGTGGATGAAGTGTCGCGCAAGTCGTGGGCGCTTAGTTTTAAACTAAACGAAATCGTATTGTTATGCAATGCCTTTCGATCCGCAGGATCTCCCGGGCCGCGCCAACCCGGTGAAGAGTGGCAACGACAATCCGGCACCGGCGAAAGTAGTGTCTTCGTCAGCCGCCCGATCATCTTGAATGTGCGTTTACGAAACGCGTCGTCGCGGTGAGTTAACGTCCGAGGAGCCGGCGGGCCCTGCCGAGCGCCATCAGCGGAAAGTAATGACGGTACAGATCGTAGCGGAGCATGAAGGCGCGAGAGAGCTCGGGCCCTTGGCTCAGTCGTTCATGTAATCGGGGGTCATCGAGTTTGATCGATTGTCCGACGCCGTATCCGGGAAAGCCGGTGCCGGTGAACTGTGGTTCGTCCCAGGTGCCATCCTTTTGCTGCTCGACGAGATATCGGCACCCGCGCTCGATCGCCGGATAGTCCGACTCGCGGTCAGCTGCGATCAGCCCCATCAGCGCCCAAGCCGTCTGGGATGCTGTCGTGTCTCCGAGTCCTGCAAGTTCGGGCTGCATGTATGACGCGCAGCTTTCGCCCCAGCCGCCATTTGATTGCTGATGGTCGATTAGCCAGTCGCAGGCCCGCTGGATTTCCAGTCGCGACATATCTTCGCCGATAGCCGCAAGCGCCGGCAGTACGGCGCCGGTTCCGTAGATGTAGTTGACGCCCCAACGGCCGAACCACGGCCCTTCCGGCTCCTGATGAGCGTATACGAAGGCCAGCGCCTTCCGCATTGCCTCGTCTTCCCGAGAAATACCGAGTTTAGCGAATGCCTCGATGACGTGCGCGGTGACATCGACCGATGGCGGATCGAGGGCTTCGCCGAAATCGCAGAACGGAATCTTGGTGAGAACGGCACGGTCGTTGTTGCGGTCGAAGGCGGCCCAACCGCCGCCTTCGCACTGCATCGCGCGCAACCATTGCGAGGCGCGAGCGATCGCGCCCTCGATGCCGCGGCCACGCCATTTCTTTTCGAATCTGAATGGAGCCAGCGCTATCAGGGCCACGGCGGTATCGTCGATGTCGGGATAGTGGTCATTCGCATATTCGAATGCCCATCCCCCGGGCGTCACGTCGGGAAGATTCACAGACCAATCCCCGGGGATATTGACTTGTCGATCAAGCAGCCAGCCCAGAGCGTCGTCCGTTTCTTCCGGATAGAGGCGAACGCAGCCGGCATCTTCGAACGCCATGACCGTCAACATCGTGTCCCAAACGGGGCTGTTGGTCGCCTGAATCCATGTGGCGTCTTCGCGGTCGACCCGCCAGCCGGGCGCGTCCAGGCAGGCGAGGCCTCTAGCCATCGCCTGGTGATCGTGTCCGTAGTCTTCGATATGCAACGCGATCAGACCGTAGAGCCAGGGCGGCTGTATGCCTCCCCAGCCACCATCCGCGTCCTGATGCTCGAGAATCCAGATAGTAACGTCGCGGATCGCTGCCTGCCGCATTTTCCGCGGGGGCAAACCGGCAGCGAGCAAGCGGTGCAGGGTTCTGTCGATGGCCCTGAACAACCTGTCCCAGAGCCCGGCACCGGGTTTGACCGGCAGATCGTAGTCGAAGGTCGTCCGTCCCTCGGGGAATAGTTCGTCGAGACGCCGCTCGAATGGAAGAGGTCGCACGGGGCGTTTGGCGCATAGGATCGTCAGGGGCATCATGGTCGCGCGCGCCCACTGAGCGAAGTTGTAGATGGAGAAGGGAAACCAGGTTGGCAGCCAGATCACTTCCGGTGGAAGGTTGGGGGTCTTCTCCCAGGGCCACTCGCCGATGAGGGCGAGCCAATAGCGCGTGAAGACGCGTACTTGTCCCAGCCCTCCCTTGCTCAGGATCCATTCCCGCGCGCGGCGCATTCGCTCGTCGTCCACGGAAATGCCTAGAGAGCGCAGGGCCGCGTAGGCTTCAACCGTGGTGTTGATGTCGCCGCTGGGCGCACCGTAATAGACCTGCCAGGATCCATCCATCCGCTGCGTCTGGAGGAGCGCGGCGCCGAGGCGCGGGCGCAGCGGATGGTGGTCGAGGCCAAGAACCCACAGACCGAGACACCACTGCGCTTCCATACAAGCGTTGGACTCGACAGCGCCCACCCAGTGCCCGTCCGGACGTTGTCGGTCGATCGACCACCGCGCAGCGGCATCGATGGCTTGCCGCAACCAAGGAACGGTCGCCGTGCTATCGGATTCGGATTCCATGACGATATTGCTCATGCATTCTATCGGATAGGACTTCGCCGTGCGGCGAGGTCCCTTGTTACCTGATCGTGACGGGTGGTCGTGCCGTCTGGCGTCGCGTCATGGCTCGCTCTATGGGATCGCTCATGCTGCTGCCTTTTCGGCGCTCCGCTTCTCCCGTCGGATCGATGGATATCTGCTTGAGATAACCTTCGAAAACGACCACCACGAGAATGACGACCCTGCCGTGAGACTGGTCCAGCGAAGCGCTCACCGCACGGCCGGAGCCATATGTTTCCCCGATCGAAATCGCCTCCGACAGTTTGAGGCCCAGGCGTTTGAATCGGGAGACCTTTAAACGGTCTTCCTCCGAAGAGTTGGGCAGCGCAGGACTTTGCGCCACCGCCTTGGACGAAGCATCGATGAGTACATCGATGAAGTGTCCCTTGAACTCGGCGGTCGCACGATAGACCGGACGGTCGTTCTGGACGTCGAAGCCGACGTCAACGATCGTGGCGTCGTCGAGCATGGCTTCGGCAGCTTCGGTGGCAGCCTTGGCGGATACCGTGGTGGTTTCGAAATGACGCAAGCAATTTTCGATGTCGGCGATTGCCGCACGGTCTGAGGGTGGCGACCCGCCGTCCGGAACTGCTGCCATGACGCAACTCCCGGACAACAGGAGGGCTGCCGACAGAAGTGCCGTGCGCCGCGCGTAACGAGGCGATGCACCGACGGACGAGCAAGCGGGGCGGGATTTGAGGTCTGCGGCCATGGCGTGTCCCGGAAAAAAAGGTGCGACCGGTCCGGACAGGGCGAATGGACCGGTCGCGACGCGCACCAGGAGGAGGACCGGTTAGCGCGCCTAGTCTGTCTTGCGTGGTTCGGGCCGAATACCGGAAAACCCGCTGTCGGATAACATAACAATACGGTATCGTTTAATTTTTGTCAAAGAACTTGTCGGCCTCTCGGAACGAATGGCAGGTATTCTCAACTGCGGGAACGATCATCAGTATTTTTCAGTTGACTTTCTAACGACACGATGTCGTGTCGTTCTTGAGCCGGGCCGGCCAATGATGGCGGCCGCGATGGATGCGGGGTTGATAAGGTCGGTCGACCTGACAACGGCGCCGGGATTTCTTGACCTGCTACTCGAGACCGATTCGGAACGTCATGCAGCACGAAACGAGATATTGCGTGCGTCCGGGGAACGGGGTTCTCGGCGCGTGGCGGCAATTACCGGCGATGCGGGGTGATCTGACGGAGCCCGATCAATGCCCAGGAGCCGCCCGTGAAAATGGTGGCGCAGACGCTGGCTCGGAAGGATTTGGCTATCTTCTTCGATGCGACTGAGGCGTCCGACGAAACGCTCGACTTCGCCGCCAGGATGGCCGCGGCCGGGTCGGCGAGGTTGCTGGACTGCTGGACATCTTCGTCGCGCGAGACCCTTTGGCTTGCGAATGCTATGCGCGCGCGGGGGGGGGGCGATTGCCTCCATGCTCCGGACCTCCGCGCTTCGCGAGCAGCGGCGGGCTGCGGAACATCGCGGCACATTGCTCGACGCGGCCGCTAAATATGATGCCAAGTCCGCGTTCCGGATCGTCCCTAACGGCCTGGAAGCCGGGAGCCGCATGCTGTCCGCCGCTCTTCTTTCGGACTTGGCGATCGCGAGTTCAGTTTGGCCGAATTGTCCAACGGCTGGTCCGTCGAGAAGTTCATGTGGTTCAGCGGCGTCCCGCGCCTTGTCGATCTGCGGGGATGGCGGGGAGGAGTTGCTGCACGGCGGCGCGTCACGGAACGCTGAGGCTACGCATGCAGCCACGCGCCCATGCCGGTGCTGACGCCGTCAACGCTGTAAAGCAGGCGAACGGATTTGGCATGCAGCAGCGGTGCGAAATCTCAGCCCAATTGATCGAGTTGATAGATTGAATTGTCCGATCCAGATTATTTGCGGGAATAAGGAAAGTCCGGAATTCGTTCGTCAAACCCTTGTGTTCAGCGATGCACTCTCACGGAAAAATAGAGGAGGCGTGGCCGAAATCTATCCCGACCTCAATCATTTTGAGATCGCTCATCAAATGGGGCGTGAGGGAAAAATTTCGAGTTGTCGATGGGGCAGATCGTCTGAGTCATACTCTACTCAGGTTGGCAGCGAAACATCACCGGAGAGATGAGATATTGTCATCGGTCGCAAGGCAGCGTTTCCAGCTCGGTTCTGATAGCAGCGGCACAATCGCCGATATTTCACTTCGTGGTCGTGATGTAGGGCAGTACCGACATCCCCGCACGCATCAGTTCGTGACCTTGCTGATCTGGATCGAGCGTGATGCGCACGGGCAAGCGTTGCGCGACCTTGGTAAAGTTCCCAGTGGCATTCTGTGGCGCAATGCTGCTGTAAGTCGCGCCGCCGGCGGGACCGATGCTATCGACCTTTCCCTCGAAGCTTAGGCCGGGGAGCGCGTCCACAGTGATCTCGACGACTTGTCCTGGTGCAATGCGTGCGAGCTGAGATTCGCGGAAATTGGCCTCGACGTAGAGTTGATCGAGCGGAACGATTGAAAGCATGATTTGGCCGGGTGTCGCGTAATTGCCAACGCGAGCATTGAAGTGACCGACCGTACCGGAAATCGGAGCGCTGATTTTGGTGTGCGACAATGCGAGCCGGGCGCTTTTGAGGGATGCTTCAGCTTGCGAGATGTCCGCGAGAGCTCCCTCGAGTTGTCCCTGCAAGACTTCGAGATTGCCGCGTGCCGCGTCGAAGGATGCCTCAGCGCCGAGGACTGAAGCATTCGCGCCAGCTAAAGCGGAGATAGCCTGATCGAAGACTTTTTGAGCCACCGTCTGTCGTTCCACAAGGTGTCTGGTTCGCGCTTCGTCAGTCTGTGCAAACGCTTGTGTGGCTTTCGCCGACGCGACAGCAGCTTCCTGCTGCGCGATCGTTGCCGTTTGAACCGCCTTCATCCCTTCCAAGGTCTTCGCTCGTGCCCGGGCTGCAGTAAGTGCTGCCTCTGATGCATCTATTGCAATCCGCTGATTTCGGTCGTCGAGGACGACCAACAAATCACCCTTGGTGACCTTACGGTTCTCATGGGTCAGCACCTGCTCGATGGTTCCGTTCGCTTGGGCGGCGACGTTTGTAAAGTCGGCAACGAGCCTTGCATCGTTGGTTGATTGCACGGCGGCTTTCGACTCCGGTTGATTGAAATAAATGCCGACAGCAACTGCTGTCGCAAGGAGGCCGCTGAAGATCAGATAGTTTCGCATTAGGTGGAGACCACATTTGGGGGGAGAGGTAGAGAAGGTGCAGGAACGTATTTGAAAAGGGCCGCTGCAAGCGCGATGGCGAGCGCGATCGTTCCAAGCACAGCGTAGACGTCCGATGTGGTGAGTGCCGAGACTTGCACCGCGATCGCGCGTGCCAGAGAGACGGCCGGAGCACCATGCGGGAGCGTGCCGGCGATGGCACCGTACCGGTCGATAATCACCGAGGAATGGAAGTGATCTCGTACGAGTTCAATTCGCCCAACGACCGCCGCACCGATGATAGTCCCGAGCACACGCAAGGTGTTGACCAGACCAGCGATAAATGGACCTTCTATCGGCTGCACCACGCTTGTCGAAAGGAAAAGCATTGACACGACAGTCAAGGGCTGCCCGATTGCCTGCAGCACCTGAAGCGTCACAAAGTCATGCCACGTCCATGTCGGATCGATTCGCGTACCGCCAAAGCAGGCGGCCGCGACCACCAGCATGCCGATAGCGAACGTCGCGCGGGCATCGATCCATTTGCGATAAAGCAGGAGCGCCACGAGTGATCCAAACAGCAACTGTGGTGCGCCGATAATGAGACCGAGCGGTGCGCTCTCTAATGCGTGGTATCCTTGAGCAGACGCGAGAAAGCTCATCGGCACTGAAGCGCCGGAGGAAAACACGACGAGAATCATCACGAAGCAGGTGAACGCGACCTGTATATTGCGACGTCCGAGTAGCTGAAATCTGATGAACGGTGCGGGGTGGTTCCATTCTGATTTGATATAGGCAAGGAGAAACATCCCTCCGGCGGTGAGGCTGACATTAATCGTCGGAGAGTTGAACCAGTCGAGACGGTTGCCTTGACCAAGAGCTACACCGAGAAGGAACAGGCCCGGCACGCCCGTTGCGATCCCAAACCAGTTGATGCCCTGAAAACGCTGCCAATGGATCGGTTCTTTCGGAAGTCCCCAACCCACGAGTATGGTGCAAATCACCCCAGTTGGCACGAACTGCCACGAGACCCAGTTCACGTTTTCCAGAGTATCCAGCCAATAACCTGCGAGCCAGATCGCGACGTTTGGTGAAAATGTTGCCGTGAGAGCATAGAGAGCCAAACCGTGCAGGCGAATTGACATCGGCAGAAAGCGTAGCGCCATCATCATGAGAAGTGGAACGAGCGCGCCCGCCGTGACCCCCTGCAACGTTCGCAGAGCAACGAGTAGCGGCAGACTGACGACAAAGGGCGCAATGGCGGCGATGACAGCTGTCGCCCAAAGCATGCCCAGATAGAAACGACGGACTGTAAACGTGATCGCGAAGCAAGTCGCGAAAGGCATGATCAGCAGTTCGCCCGCAGAATAACAGACGTTGATCCAGGACGCCTCGTCACTGCCAAAACCATAGGTCCCGCGAATGTCAGCAAGCGCAAGGCCACTCAGTCGGCTATTCAGTCCAGCCATCATGGCGGACAACCAGATGCCGAAAAGCGCCACGGCGATTTTCAAGGGCACGCTGGCCGGCGGGCCTGGCTGCATGGGAGATTGTGTGGATACGGCTTGCTGCGCGGTCGGCGGTGGCGCTTTAGCGGGCTTGTCGCGTGACATTCAGTTTCTCGGCGGATTTGAAGGCTGGTAATAGTCGTTACCGCTTCCAATCCGACTGATACGGTAATAACCATTACCAAGCAAGAGTAATGTGGAATGGTAAGATAAGGCGAATGACTCTGGACGAGGATCCACGTCGGAAAGCGCTGCTTGATGCAGCGGCCGAACTGTTTTTCAAACAGGGCTACGCAGACACGAGTGTTGACGACATCATTGCCCGCGCCGGAGGATCGAAGAGAGCGATCTACGCCTTTTTCGGCAACAAGCAGGGATTGTTCGAGGCGCTTCTGCGAGAGAACGCCCAGAGCATGTTCGACGGACTCGAACCGGGTACCACAGAGACGTCAAATTTGTCGTCGAGCCTGATCTCTTTCGCCGAGAGGCTTTTAACACTTTTGTCGCAACCACGCGCCATCGCTGCTTTCCGGGTTGCCGTCGGAGAGCTTCCTCGCATTCCTGTGCTTGCGGCTATCTTTAACGAGATGGGGCCCGAGCGTGGGCTGACATGGCTGACGGACGTTCTTGAGAAGGCCCATGATCGCGGTGAAATCGACATTGATGATCCAAGGGAGGCTGCTGGCCAGTTCCTCGGTTTGGTAAGGGGCAACGATTATTTCGAGATTATTCTGGGCCTGAGAAGTCCGCCGTCTGCGGAACGGGTTGCGCAGCAAGCTCGCGCGGCATGCGGACTCTTCCTGAAAGCCGTCAGAGCCTGAAAACCCGGACTTTACCATGAACGACGCTGACAGCATTGAGATACCCGAGGGGGCGTTCGCCAGAAAGATCATCCATGTCGATATGGACGCTTTCTTCGCTTCCGTCGAACAGCGAGATCGGGCGGAACTCAGAGGCAGGCCGATCTACGTCGGAGGACCTCGCCTCCACAGCATTGTCGCGGCCGCAAGCTATGAAGCGCGTAGCTTCGGCGTCAAGGGCGGAATGTTCTCGAACGAAGCTGTTCGACTGTGCCCAGACATCGTGTTCGTTGAGCCGCGACTAGATGTCTATGAAAGAGTATCGGCCGAGATCCACTCCATTTTAGCTGAGTACACCTCTGTCATTGAACCGCTGTTTCTCGATGAAGCTTGGTTGGATGTTACTGTGCACCGGACGGCTATGACCTCAGCAACTGAAATCGCGACTGACATCCGAAACAAAATTGAAGATAGGCTCGGCCTGCCATCGTCGGCCGGCGTAAGTTACAATAAGTTCCTCGCCAAAATGGCGACGGGAAGAGGAAAGCCGAACGGGCAGTTCGTCATTCCGCCGGCGCGGGGAGCGGAATTTGTCACTTCTCTCCCGATCGGCAAGTTTCATGGGATTGGTGAGGCCACGGCATCCAAAATGGCGACACTCGGAATTAACACGGGTGCCGATCTGCAGGCCGCAAGCCTCGCGACGCTAACATCTAATTTCGGCAAGCTCGGGCATCTCTATTTCTGGCTTGGCCGGGGCATCGACCAGCGACCCGTCGTCCACGAGCGGATTCGCAAATCGTTTGGACGCGAGAGCACATTGCCGAACAGAATAGCCAATCTCAAGGATGCCAGTGCGCAAATCCGCCCGATCATCGATCGCGTTTGGATCGATTTATGTGAGGAAGGCCGAAAGGGGCGGACGCTCTCGGTCAAGTTGAAGTTTGACGATTTTACGCAAGTTACTCGTAGCACCACGTCAGCGCGAATGTTCAATTCCGTGGATGAAATTCACCGATGCGCGGACGAACTTCTCGCTTCGATGTTTCCGAGCGGTCGAGACAACAGGCTTCTTGGGGCGACGATTAGTTCCCTAGACGATCTTTCCCTCGATACTGCGAGTGGTCAACTCGCGCTGGGCTTTAATTGATGTTTTCAACAGTGACATTACCGCTCGATTGCCAGCGTCGTCTCTGGAGCTTCGGTGATCTCGGATGGATCGGTCCAGTGCCGTCTCACAGGGGCAGAGGACGGCGAGCATCGGCAGATGCACAGGTGTGCCCCAAATTATACTAGTATTTTAATAGTAAGCTGACTAGTAACCACTAGTTACTCTAGTTCTGGCTAGTTCGGGTTTTGATGCCTAGGTCTTGCGTCATGACCTTGGATCTCAAGCGGCTTCGTGCCGACGCCGCAAAATTACAGACCACGCAATCGAAGCGCGTATCCATGCGCGAGACGACCGGGACCACCAAGGCGATACGCGCTGCTCTTCCGGAAATCTACAAGCTGCGCGATCAAAAAACTGAGTGGTCCGTCATCGCGGCTGCCTTGGCCGCCCAAGGCGTCGTCCAGGGCAAGGACCGGACTCCGCTGACCACGAACCGGCTGACGGCGCTTGTTCGTCAGATCGAACATCAGGCTGAGAAACGGCAAGCCAAGCAATTGAACAAGAAGGGCTCGATGGCACGGCCACGCAAAAATGCATTGCAAATTAGGCATCTATCCCTGTCACCCGATTTGAAGGCAGATACGCGTGCGGCCGATGAGCGGCCGTCTCAGAGCGAAGACGAGATCCGGCGTCTTGCCTTTGAGCGCGTTCAACGGATGACAGAGAAAGACTAGTACCATGCCGCGTATCCTTTTTAGCAGCCAGGAGAAGGGCGGAGTCGGCAAGACCCTCATCGTCCGCGCACTCGCCGAAGCAGTCGAGGGCGCGCCCATCATTGAAATCGATGCCAGCCACCGGCTTCTCGAACTCGAGGCGCGGGTCAGCTTCTTTCAGATGCGTGCCGACCGCGAGGCAATCGAGCGAACCGGGGGCCGTGCCGCCCGTGCCGAGTTCGATGCCGTGCTTGAGGCTCTGTCGAAAGCGACGCTGCCGACGATCGTCGATGTGGGCGCCAATACCTCGGTCTCGTTGTTCACGATGTTGGCCGATGTCGCGCCCGAACTCGCCGCCGAATTCGCGGTGTGCGTGGTCGTGACCAATGAGCCCGGTGCTATGGTCGAGACGCCCCGACTCCTCGCTCTTGCGAAGCCCTGGACTGCGGCGCGGTTCGTTGTGGAGAACCGGCTTCATGGCAATGTCGACCCAAAATGGCTCAAGGCCAAGGCGGGCGACGCCACCGTGAGTTCGCTGGAGGCCCAGTCGCTGGAGGACGGCGCGGAGGGCTATCTCCAGGCTGGCGGACTCGCGATCGTGGATCAGCTGAACCCGAATAAACTGCGCGAAGCGCACGGGATCGGGCCTGGTCTTCGCATTCGGCGTGATCTCGCAAAGTTCCGGCTGGAAGCGATGCGCGCGGTCAAACCCGCGGCTGAGTGGCTGGTGGGGTGACTCAAATGGCAAAGCCCTCGAAGATGCTGAATGCGAGCTATGAGAAGGCCGAGGCGGTAGCGACAGCCTCGGCCGAGGCCGTCGCGCAGGCCAGCAAGAAGAGGCTGTCGGCGCTCCTCGCTCTATCGCGTCAAGAAAGGTTCGACCATCTGCAGGACCCTCTGCTGACGCCTGCCGACGTATTGGCGTTGACGCAGTCGTTACGCACGGCGACGACACCGAAAATCCATCAGCCGGTTTTGCCGAAGCTCAGACGGTGGGGGCGCCGTCTAAATTTCCGCTTCCTTATTTCGCCGGCAATGATTGCATTGGTTGTTATGACCACCGCATACGCGGCCCTTGTCTGGTCCCGTACACCGACAAAGGTGACGGTGACGAAGACGGTTCAAGTGTCGTTATGGTACCCCGACCGCGGATGGGTTTTAGGATTCTTGGACCCTGGCATTCCCTGGTCGCTCATCCGCACTGAGGGGGATCAGGCGATTATCCGAAGCTGGGTGCCGCCAGCCGGATATCAGGAATTCGGCATACCGGCTTCGATCGTCAAACAGGCGCTCTGATCGTCGGGTACTATCGATCCTTTCGGAGGGCTCTCTGCGGATTTGATCCGCGCGCTGGCCCAACGGTTATCGAGAGGTCGTTCGGACGCCGGCCGGCTAAGAGCCAAGAGCAACTGAAAATGCGCGGGCCTGATGAGCATAGCGCCTGCGCTACCATCACGAAATGGGGACTGACCGATCGTCGTCTGTTAATCCAAGACCTATTCGTGACGGGCCTCCTCAACACCTAACGGATTGCGATGAGATGTTACGCGCGTCGGCACAGAAGGATCTGTCACCCCGTTCGCATAAATAGCATACTTGCGATGGTCAAAACCAATACGAAAGCCAAGCGAGGCGAAACCGCGTCCAAAGTCCTATAATCGCTGCCATCGAGTTGAGACCAAACGCGGCGTAGGCTTGCAACAAGCTGAGTATAGAGCATGGCTACCGCTCTCCGTTACGCATCAGCCTGCGGCCAGCGCAGTTTTCCGCGGCCGACGCGCAAGGCTTCCACCAGCCTGG